>JBIKHW010000172.1:0-7064 GCA_044361935.1 Limnohabitans sp.
ACTGGCCGGGTTCGGCCGCGCGCTCAAACAGGCGCTGCACCGCCGCTTCGGCCTGCGGGCCGTGGCCCCAGACCACCGGGCCGCACTCGGCAAAGTCAGATGCGGGAAAGCCCATGCAAAAACTGAGCATGCAGCCGGCTTGCGACTCCAGCGCGATCATCTCGTCGTACAGGTCCTTGGCCGGGGCCATCCAGGTGCTTTGGGCATTCAGTGGAATCAAAAACGGCAGACGACGGGCCTGCATGGGGCGCTTGCCGCCCGCACGCAAATGTTCGCGCAGCAGCATGGCGGCCCGCTCGCCGGTCTCGGCCATGTCGATGTGGGGGTAGGTGCGGTAGGCCACCAAGCCATCGGACAGTTGCAGCATGCGCTCGGTCACGTTGGCGTGCAGGTCCAGGCTGGCCACAATGGGCAGCTTGGGGCCGACCACCGCGCGGATGCGGGCGATGAGCTCGCCTTCGCTGTCGTCGGCGTTTTCAGCCACGGCCGCACCGTGCAGGTCGAGGTACACACCGTCCAGACCCTGCACCAAGGCAGCGCGTACGTCTTCGACAATGGCCGCGCAGATACGCTCAAACGCGTCTTGCGTCACATACGACGAAGGTGTGGCTCCGGCCCAAGCCGAGGGCACTAACTGCCAGCCTTCGCGCCGGGCCGCGTCGATGAAGCCGCCCGCCGGGATGTTCACGCCCGTCATCTTGTCGATCAAGGCCTGACCGCGCACATAGGCCGGAAACGCCTCGCCGCTTTGAAAGGCGGCCCAATCGGCCAGGCTGGGGGCAAAGGTGTTGGTCTCGTGCTGGTAACCAGCGATCAGGATGCGCGTCATGGAGTTTTAGTTTTCAAGCGCGGGAAGTGCAGCAGGTGCAGCATCGAACAAGCGCCGGGTGTAGTCTTGTTGAGGGTTGGCGTACAGGTCGGCCGTGCGGCCTTGTTCCACAATCCGGCCTTGGTGCATGACGATGACACGGTCGCACAGCTGAGCGGCCACGCGCAGATCGTGTGTGATGAACAGTAGCCCCAAACCCAGCCAAGACTGTGCCTCGCGCAGCAGGTTAAGGATCTGGGCCTGCACACTCACATCGAGCGCACTCACGGCTTCATCGGCCACCAGCACCTGAGGGCGGCAGGCCAGCGCACGGGCAATGGCCAGGCGCTGGCGCTGACCGCCGCTGAACTGGCTGGGGTAGCGCTTGAGGGCATCAACAGGCAAACGCACCTGCTTCATGAGTTCCTCCGCGAGGGCTTGCGCCTGCTCACGCGTTTGGCCAAAGTTCATTGCACCTTCGACCATGGACTGGCCCACGGTGCGGCGCGGGTTGAGCGAGCGGTTCGGGTCTTGGAACACCACCTGCACGCGGTGACGCAGCGGACGCAGCTGGCCTTCAGGGAGCTGCGCCACCTCGTCTTCGCCCCAGCGGATCTGCCCTTCTGTTGGATCAATCAAGCGAATCAAACAGCGCGCAAAGGTGGACTTGCCCGAACCAGACTCGCCCACAATGCCCACGGTTTCGCCTGCATGCACCGCCACTGCGGCGTCCACCAAGGCGGCCGTGGGCCGGCTGCGACCCAGCCAATCACGGCTGATGTAGGTTTTACCCACGCCCTGCCCCGACAACAACGCGGGGCCTTCGGGCGCGGGCTTGGGCTGCGGCGGCGTCATGCCCGGCACCGCAGCAAGCAGCTGACGCGTGTAGTCGGCTTGTGGGCGGCGCAGCACTTGATCGCACTCGCCGGTCTCGACCGCCAGGCCCTGGTTCATCACCAGCACCCTGTCGGCGATCTCGGCCACCACGCCCATGTCGTGGGTGATGAAAAGCACCGCGCTGCCCTGCTCGCGTTGCAGGTCGGCAATCAAGCGCAAAATTTCCTTTTGCGTGGTCACATCGAGCGCCGTGGTCGGCTCGTCGCAAATCAAGAGCGCAGGCTTGAGGATCACGGCCATTGCGATCACGATGCGTTGGCGCTGACCACCACTGAGCTGATGCGGGAAGCTGCGCAGCATGCGCGCAGGTTCGGGCAGCTTCACGCGCTCGAACACCCGCAAAATTTCAGCCCGTCGCTGCTCGGCAGGCCAATCGGTGTGAGTAGACAGCAACTCGTCAACCTGGTCGCCGCAGGTCATGACCGGGTTCAGGGCCGTCATGGGTTCCTGGAACACCATGCCCATGGCCTTGCCCCGCAACTGTCGCAAGCGCAGCGCAGAAGCGTTCAGCAAGGACTCGCCTTGCAACAACACCTCGCCCGCCACAGGCTTGAGCTCTTTGGCCAGCAAACCCATCACGGTGGTGGCCATGACCGATTTACCCGAACCCGACTCACCCACCACGCACAGGGTTTGACCGGGCAAGATGTCCAGCGACACATCGGTGACAGCATGAGCCCGGTCACTGCCCGCAGGCAAAGCGACCGACAGGCCGCGAATGGAAAGCACGGGCTGACTCATGTGCCGCTCCGTTTGGCGAATTTGGGATCGAGCACATCGCGCAAACCATCACCCAGCAAGTTGATGGCCAGCACAGTGGGCACGAGAAACAAAGCCGGGTACAGCACATTGCCGGGGTACTGGGTGAACTGGACACGGCCTTCGGCCATGATGTTGCCCCAAGTGGGGATGTCGGAGGGCAGACCCAGCCCGAGGAAACTCAAGATGGCTTCGGTCAGCACGGCACTCGCGGCTATAAAGGTGCCCTGCACAATCAGTGGGGCCATGGCATTGGGCAGGATGTGGCGAATGAGGATGACGGGCGTTGGGGTGGCCAGCGCACGCGCAGCCTCGACAAAAGGCTCTTCGCGCAGCGTGAGCACCAGCGAACGCACCAGCCGCGTGACACGGGGAATCTCAGGGATGGCGATCGCCACTACCACGGTCCACAGCTGCGCGCCCAGCGCTGCCACCAAGGCAATGGCCAGCAAGATGGCAGGGATCGCCATCAAGCCATCCATGAAGCGCATCAGCACCGCATCGAGGGTGCGAAAGTAGCCCGCCAGCATGCCCAACAGACCTCCCACCAGCAAGGCCACTGTGGCGGTGAACAAGCCAATCAGCAAAGACACCCGCGTGCCAAACAGCACACGGCTGTAGATGTCGCGGCCAAAATTGTCTGCGCCCATCCAGAAGGTGTGGGCGACGCTGGAGCCGTCCAGCAAGGCAAAAGCCCCGACCGTGCCCGACAAGGTGTTGATGTTGCCCGAATCCATGGCCGCGGGGTCCACCGTGCCAAGCCATGGCGCCAACAGGGCAAGCAAGATCAGCAACAGCAAGACACTGGCGCCAAAGCGAATGGAAGCATTCGCCATCAATTTACGCAAAAGGGTCATCATGGGGTTCAGTAACGGATGCGGGGGTCGAGCCACAAATAGCTCAAATCCACCAACAAGTTGATCAGCACATAGAGCACGCTGAAAAACAGCACCACCCCTTGAATGACAGGAAAGTCTCGATTAAGCACAGCATCCACCGTCAGCGAGCCCAAGCCCGGAATAGCGTACACGGTTTCGGTCACCACGACACCCCCAATCAGCAAGGCGATGCCGATGCCGATCACGGTGACGATGGGCACGGCTGCATTGGCCAGCGCGTGTCGCAGCAGCACCGCCTGCTCGCTCACGCCTTTGGCGCGGGCGGTGCGGATGTAGTCTTCAGTCAAGGCTTCAGACACGCTGGCGCGTGTGACCCGCGCGATCAGCGCCACATAAATCGTGGCCAAACTGGCCCAAGGCAACACCAACTGGTAGGCCCAAGCCCCAAAACCCTGAGATGAAGGACCGAACAAGCGCCGATAACCTTGCACCGGCAACCACTGCAGTTCTATGGCAAAGATGTAGATCAGCACATACCCAATGACGAACACCGGCACCGAAAAACCCGCGACCGCAAAGCCCGACAGGATGCGGTCCAGCCAACCCCCCATGCGCCAAGCGGCCAATGTCCCCAATGGCACCGCCACAAGAACGGAGATGAGCATGGTGCCGACGGCCAACGACAGCGTGGGCTCGATGCGCTGGGCAATCAATTCGGTGACCGGCTTGCCCAGATAAAAGGAGTAGCCCAGGTCGCCCTGGACGACACCCGACAACCAGATGCCGAATTGCGCGATCAAGGGCTTGGTCAAACCCAATTGCTCGCGGATGCGGTCAATGTCTTCGTTGGTGGCATTGTTGCCCGCAATCACGGCAGCCGGATCCCCCGGCGTGAGCCGAAGGATCAGGAACACGATGATGGCCACCGTGAACAAGACAGGAATCAGCGCCAGCAGGCGCTGCATCAAAAAACGCAGCATGAAAGATTCCGAGGGTTTCGATAGAAGAGCAGCCAGCCAAGGCCCAGACCCCAGGCCCCGCCCCGAAAGCTGCCGATGCAGTCAAGACTCACCGGACTGCACAGGGCAGTCCAGCTTGCCCGATCAGTTCTTCTTGATGTTCCAGTACACCTGCGCACCACCAGGCACCAGGCCCGTGACGTTCTTGCGCAAAGCCGCAGGGTTGAAGAACTGGCCCAATGGCACATGCGAAGCGGTCTCCATGGCGCGCAGCTGAATCTGCTCGGCAATCTGCTTCTTCTGCGCATCGTTGGTGGCCTGAGCAAACTTGACTTTCAGATCTTCGATCTGCTTGTCGTCTTGCCAACCGAACCAACCTTTGTCACCGGCCGCGTTCATCATGGCCATGGTCAGCGGGTTCAAGATGTCCCCTGCGGTCCAGGCAGTCATAAAGGCGTTCCAGCCGCCCTGTGCCGGTGCGTCTTTCTTGGCGCGGCGTGCCACCAAGGTCGCCCAGTCCATTTGCTGCATGTCAACCTTGAAACCAGCGGCTTCGAGTTGCTGCTTGGCCACCAAAGGCAGTTTGGCTATCGAGGCCAGGTCGGTGGGGCGCATCAGCAACACAGGGGTGCCGTCATAGCCAGCTTCCTTGAGCATCTGAGCGGCTTTTTTGGGATCGGCCATGCCGGTGTAGATGCCCGTCTTTTCGCTCGAGAAAGGTGTTCCGCAAGGGTACATGCTCTTGCAGAAAGAGAACATGCCGGGTGCGCCCACTTGCGTCTTGAGGTGCGCCTCCTGACCCAGCGCCACCATGGCGGCTTGGCGGATCTTCACGTTATTGAAAGGCGCATGCAGGTGGTTGAACCGAAAGATGAACTGCAAGCCAGCAGGCTGGGCATCCACCAAATAGATGTCTTTTTGGGCTTTGAGCGAAGCGTATTGCTCAAATGTGGGTTGCTCGACAATGTCGACCTCGCCCGCCACCAGCGCATTGAACTGGGTTTGCGGATCACGGATGATGACCCACTCCACACGGTCCACATGAACTTGCTTGCCACCCGTGGTGCCGTCTGGCGCCTCCGAGCGTGGCTTGTATTTCTCATTCTTCACATAGACCAAGCGCTCACCGGGTTTGTATTCACCGGATACGAACTTGTAAGGGCCTGAGCCAATGTTTTCCTTAATTTGCTCGCTGCCAGGCGTGGCGGCAATGCGCGCCGGCATGATGAACAGCACGTTGGACGAAGGCTTGCCCAGCGCTTCGAGCATCACACCAAAGGGCTGCTTGAGCTTGATCACAAAGGTCTTGGCGTCGGGCGCCGAGTAGTTATCTACGCTCCTGGCCAGCACCCCACCAAAGCTGTCGCGACTGGTCCAGCGCTTGATGGAAGCCACCACGTCTTCGCTGGTGACGGGCTTGCCATCGTGGAACTCCAAACCATCGCGCAAAGTGAATGTCCAGGTCAGGTTGTCCTTGCTGACATTCCACTTGTCGACCATCTGGGGTTTGACCTTGCCGGCCATATCGGTGCCGAACAAGGTGTCGTAAATCATGTAGCCGTGGTTGCGCGTGACAAAGGCCGTGCTCCAGATCGGATCAAGGATCGTCACGTTGGCATGCGGCACCACCTTGAGGGTTTTACCTTGGGCCTGCACCCCCATCGGGACCAACAGGGCGGTGGCCAATGTGGCCATGGCAAACAGGGAACGACGCTTCATGATTTACTCCAGTCAAAAAGGGGACAACTCGCGTTGCAACCAACCACTATAAATCCAAACATGCTTATTTCTTCTCAGGACATTACCCAATACGGTGCACTTGACTTGTCTCGTGCGATACACACCAAGCAAGTGTCATGCCGCGATGTTATGTCCGCGACACTGGCACAAGTTGACCGCTTCAACCCGCAAAGCAACGCTCTGGTCAGTCGCGTTGAGCCAGACGTGTTGCTGCAGCAAGCGCAAGAACGCGATGCGCAACTGGCCCGTGGCGAATCGATGGGCTGGATGCACGGCATGCCCCAGGCCATCAAGGACCTGTCCAATGTGGCCGGTGTGCGCACCACTTTGGGCAGCCCGCTGATGAATGACTTCGTGGCCAGCGAAGACGGTCTGATGGCCCAGCGCATGAAAGCCGCCGGGGCCATCGTCATCGGCAAGACGAACACGCCCGAGTTTGGCTTGGGCTCGCACACCTTCAACGAGGTGTTTGGCCCGACCCGCAACGCCTGGGACCCGAGCAAAACGGCTGGTGGCAGCAGCGGCGGCGCGGCCGTGGCGCTGGCGCAACGCCTGCTGCCCGTAGCCGACGGCTCGGACTTCATGGGTAGCTTGCGCAACCCGGCAGGCTGGAACCATGTGTTTGGCTTGCGTCCCTCGCAAGGCCGTGTGCCCATGTCGCCCACGCAAGACGTGTTCATTGCCCAACTGGGCACCGAAGGCCCTATGGGCCGGCATGTGCGCGATGTGGCCATGCTCCTATCGACACAAGCTGGGGCTCATCCTTCCAGCCCCTTGAGCCTGACCGAAGACCCCTCTGTGTTTGCGGGCTCGCTGGACATGGACCCCAAGGGCCAGCGCGTCGGCTGGCTGGGCAACCTGCAGGGCTACTTGCCCATGGAAGAAGGCGTTCTGGATGTGTGTGAATCGGCGCTAAAAAGCTTGTCGGGCATGGGCTGCACCGTGGACGAAGCGCGTCTGGGCATGTCGCCTGAGCAAATCTGGCAAGCCTGGCTGGTGTGGCGACAGGCATTGGTAGGGCCGCGCATCGCGCCTTACCTGATCAACCCGGCCAACCGGGCG
>JBIKHW010000008.1:0-24001 GCA_044361935.1 Limnohabitans sp.
CAGCCAGCCAGCATCAGCACCTTGCGCGCATGCGTGCGGGTGGGCCAGGCGCCGGCATCTTGCGGCGCGGGCACTTTGGCTTTCAGGCTGTCGGGCAGCAGGCCGCGCACCATTTGGCCCATCTTCATGGCCGGGGCAAACAAGGGCGAAGGCAGGCCTTCTTTAAGCGCCCAGCGCAGCAACTTTTCGCCAGCGGGGCGCTCGACTTTAGCGTCCACCAGTTTGCGGCCAATGTTGACCAAATGGCCATATTGCACGCCACTCGGGCAAGTGCTTTCGCAGTTGCGGCAGGTCAGGCACCGGTCCAGGTGCATCTGGGTTTTGCGGGTGGGCGTTTCGCCCTCCAGCACCTGCTTCATCAGGTAAATACGGCCACGCGGGCCGTCCAGCTCGTCGCCCAGCAATTGGTAAGTAGGGCATGTCGCTGTGCAAAAGCCGCAGTGCACACACTTGCGCAAAATGGCTTCGGCTTCTAGGCCGTCGGGGGTGTTTTGGTATTCGGGGGCGAGGTTGGTTTGCATGACGATTCGCCTCAGAGGGGGTGCAATCGACCGGTGGCGAAGACGCCTTTCGGATCGAACTGCTTTTGCAATTGCTGCTGGATGCGTTGCTGCACAGCGTCCAGTGGGGTGTTCACACCTGCGGCTTTGTCCGCCTCAGCATTCTTGGCGCTGGCTCGGAACAGCGTGGCATGGCCACCGACCTTCTGCGCCAGCTCACGCACCGTCGCTGCTGCCGAAGCAGGTGCCCACAGCCAACGCTGCGCACCTTGCCATTCGATGTATTGAGCATAGGGCAAGTCCAACACGGGCGCGGTTTGCGGCACCGACAGACGCCACAGGCAGGCGTCGGCACTGGGCGCGTCAAAAAATGGCAGGGTCTGCTCGTTGCTGGCACGCCAGTCTTGTGCGGCTTCGGCATTGTCCATGGCCTGCACCTGCGCACCCAAGGCGACGGCGTCTGCACTCATTTTGGCCACGGCCGACTGCACCGCCGCCACCGCACCACGCAAGCGCACAAACAAATAATCGGCCACCGGCTGGGCCGTGGTGTCGCGCACCCAGGCGCTGGCGTTCAAAGGCAAGGGCTGGCCACCCCAGCGGTGCAACAAATCCAGCGCCGGACCCTGGGCGAGCCCCGCGATCATCAAGGTGGCCTCGGCCGGAGCCACCGGCAAAACCTTGAGGCTGACTTCGGTGATCAGGCCCAGCGTGCCCCAGCTGCCCGCCATCAGGCGGCTCACGTCGTAGCCCGCCACGTTTTTCATGACCTGACCGCCAAAAGTCAGGTGCTCGCCCAAGCCATTGATGAAACGGGCGCCCAAAACAAAGTCGCGCACAGCGCCAGCGGTGGCGCGGGCGGGGCCGCTCAGGCCAGCGGCCACCATGCCGCCCACGGTGGCATCGGGTCCGAAGTGCGGCGGTTCAAACGCCAAGCATTGGCCTTTTTCGGCCAAAGCGGCTTCCAGCTCGGCCAGCGGCGTGCCGCACCGGGTAGTGACCACCAACTCACTGGGCTCGTAGCTGACGATGCCTTGGTAGGCTCGGGTGTCCAGCACCTCGCCCGTGAGGCTTTGGCCCCAAAAATCTTTGCTGCCACCGCCGCGCAAACGCAAAGTACGGCCATCCGCAGCGGCCTGGCGCACGGCGTCGGTGAGGGAATTGAGTTGAGCTTCCATGGGCCAAGATGGTAACCCCCGGCCTTAAGAGGCTGTGTGAATTTTTTGAACGATGGGGTTGTGGGAAATTGCGCGTCTCAAAGCACCACAAGGTGTGGCGTGGTGGCGCCGCGCACTGCGCTGATTGGAATTCGCTGGTCCAGCGTCACCAGTCGTCCTTGGTTTTTGACGGCCAAAGCCAAGAGGTACAAATCCGTCAATTGCCTGGCGCTGTGAATGTGACCGTGTTGGAACTGCTGGGGATCCAAGAGGCTGACCTCATCCGACCAGAATTCATGGTGTGCTGTTCGCGTGGAGTTTTGCAACATACCGACCAGCACCGCTATGGGTTGAGGGCTGCTGTAACCGGGCTGGCCCATGATGCGAAGACACCCATTTTGGGTCAATGCACAGGTGGCCCAACCCTGTTGAATATTCGCTTCAAACCATTGGGCAGCACGAACATGGTGAACATGATCCCTGTCATGCAAGGCGATCAGCACATTGACGTCAAACAACGCACGCATCAAACACCCTCTGCATCGCGCAAGCGTTCGATCAGCTCATTGCTGATGACCGCACCCCGAGAAGGCAAGGGCTGGATTCCATATTGGGCCAAGCGTTCTGAAACGTGGGGCACAGTTTGATCCGCTGACGGCTGATAGGCCCCCACTGCAAATGCTTTACGCGCCAAGTCGCTCATGACTTGGCCAATCGATTTTTTCTCTCTTTGGGCAATCTCTTTGGCTGCAAAAAGCACGTCGTCCGCAATGTCCAGGGTGGTTCGCATCTCATCTCCCGATGTTTTGATGTTTGATGCTATCACATCAAACATCAAATTACCCTGATACCAGCTCTGGTCAGAATGGTGAATCAGCACGAAATGGTCGCTGACGGCCAAAAGTTCATAGACCAGCACTTCAGCGCCCCCGGGCAAACTTGGGGACGTTCAGCTTGTCGGCCCAGACAGCCACAGCGCCAGCGGCATGCCCCCAGTGCCAATGACCAGCGGTTGCGCCTGGGGGAACTGCTGTACAAAAGCAGCCAGGCCCGACACATTGCCCATGTTGTGGCCGCTTTTGACTTCAAGCGCCTGCAGGCTCTGCCCATCACGCAGAACGTAGTCCACTTCTTTTTGGCCGTTGTTCCAGTAGTGAATGATGGGGTGGCGGCTGCTGTGTATGAGGTGGCGGGCCAACAGTTCTGCGCCCACCACGCTTTCGGTCAGTCGACCCCACACCTCGGGGCGTGCCTGCGCCGCTTGCAGGCCCACGCCTTGTGCGACCCAGTGGCAGCCCATCAGGGCGTTGTTGAATACTTGCAGCTTGGGACTGGAGGCGCGCTGTCGCACCACCTGACCCATGTACTTGGGCAAGCCGCAGACCATGCCTGCGCCTTCGAGCAAGTCCAAATAGTGGGCCAACGTGGTGGTATTGCCCGCATCGTCCAACTGACCCAACATCTTCTGGTAACTGAGCATCTGCCCGCTGTACACGCAAGCCAGATCAAACACACGGCGCAGCAGCGCGGGCTTTTGCACCGGAGCCATGAGCAACACGTCTTTGCTGATGGTGGTTTCGATGAGCGCATCACTCACATAAGCGGCCCAACGCGCTTCGTCGTGCACCAAGGGCGCCGCACCCGGGTAGCCACCATAAAAAATGAACTGCTCAAGGCTAAAGCCAAAGGCGTCTCGCATTTCGGCGAAGCGCCAGTGGCCCAGACGCGTGATCTCGAAGCGGCCCGCCATGCTCTCGCTCAGGCCACGGGCGATCAGCAGCGGCGCCGAGCCCAAAATGACCACCCGCACATCGCACCCGGCTGCGGTGTCTTCGTCCCACAGCTCTTCGGTCCAGTGGCTGACCTTTTGAATTTCGTCCAGCACCAGCACACAAGCGCCTGCCTGCGCCGCCAGCGTACGCGCCACCTGCCACTGCGTACCCAGCCACACCTGGCCTTGCAGGCCAGGGCCATCGGCGCTGGCGCTGTGCTGGGCCATGGGCTGTGCGTCTTGTTGCAGCCGCTCCAAGGCTTGGCGAACCAGAGTGGTTTTGCCCACCTGCCGGGGACCTGCCACCACCTGCAAAAACCGCCGAGGCTCCTGGAGCCGGGCCACCAGCGGGGCCAATGCTTCGCGTTCAATGGTCATTTTCGTGAATTACTCAGTTGATTGAGTAATTTTACTCAATAGATTGAGTAAATCAAATCATCCAGGGCCGAGCGGGCCTTAAACACCGCCTGCTGCACTGCTTTGAAGGCAAGCTCACCAGCAGCAAATGAGCGGCCATGGTCAATTGCTTGCCCGACACTGCGATGCGCGACCTCAACGTTCTGCTGGACCGGGGCGTGTTTCGCAAAATCTAAGGCGGGGGCGTAGTTCGGGGTATACGCTGGGCGATTGGTCAGCACATAGGTCAAGGCTGACGACTGTTTTCAGATAAAGTGCGCTTGTCAAAAATACATACATTACGCCTCAAATATGTTGATTGCCCAAAACCATGACAGTCCCCACTTACGACCAATTTATAGAGCCTTTGCTTCGTTATCTGGCTGCAAACGAAAATGGTGTCACTGCAAAACAGGCACACGAACAAGTGGCCAATGCATTGGGTCTGAGCGAGGAAGACAAACAAACCATGCTTCCCAGCGGAGCACAGTTGATCTACAAGAACCGGGCCGGTTGGGCGCATGACCGATTGAAGCGCGCAAGACTCTCAAGCAGTCCGCGACGCGGCTTCTGGAAAATCACGCCTGAGGGCATGGAGTTCATCAGAACACGCCCGGAACCGTTTGCTCCAGAGCTATCCGAACAATTGGCCATGGGTTACATCGGCGTCAAGCTCAGACCTACGGTGCCTGACGGCCAAGAAGCCAACCCGGAACTATCCCACTTATCGTCACAAGTCGGCCTCCTCGCCAGCCCCGATGATCGGCTAGGCCAAGCCATTTCGGAACTCCGTGAAGCTGCAGAGACAGAACTCCTGGAACTTCTGGCCAACGTCTCCCCTGCTTATTTTGAGACCATCGTGCTGGACCTGCTTCACCGCATGGGATACGGCGCCAGCCGCGCCGATCTTCAACGCGTTGGTGGCACAGGTGATGGAGGAATTGATGGTGTTATTTCTCTCGATCGTCTCGGACTTGAGAAGGTTTATATCCAAGCCAAGCGCTGGCAAAGCAATGTGGGGCGCCCAGACCTGCAAGCGTTTTACGGTGCACTCGCTGGACAAAAGGCTAAAAAGGGGGTTTTCATCACCACGTCCGGGTTCACCGCACAAGCCCTGGATTTTGCAAAGTCCGTGGAAGGCATTGTTCTGGTAGATGGTTCACGCCTGGCAGCCCTCATGATCGACTGTGAATTGGGTGTCACATCGCGTACCGTCAAAATTCCAAAAATCGACGGGGACTACTTCGACGAAGAACTCGCTTAAGCCGCTAAACACTCACTCATCCAATGGCCAATAACTGGAATATCCCTGCCTGGCTAGAAGCCGAAGTCCGAGCCAGGGACAAGGCCTGTGTTTATTGCCGCACGCCATTTACCCCTGTCAAAGTTTTAAGGAAGTCAGCTGCCAGCTGGGAGCACATCGTTAACGACGAAAACATCATCACCAGAGAGAACATCGCGCTTTGCTGTTGCGGGTGCAATGCCAGCAAAGGTCAAAAACCTCTTTCAGTCTGGTTGCTGACGAAATACTGTCAGGAGCGCGGGATCACACCAGCATCCGTGGCACCGATCATCCAGCAAGCCATCGCCCGGGAGCTATAAAGCCCGAACAAAACCGCAAGCCACCCCCGCCACCTCCACCCGCATCGCCCAAACGCACCCCGCACCGGGGTACTGTGCCAGCTCCGCATCGCTTCGGCCGTGGCGAGCGGTGGTGACAAACAGGGTCTTCAGGTCCGCACCGCCAAAGCAGGGCATGGTGGGGCACAGCGCCGGGGTGGGCACTTCGGCCAGCAATTCGCCTTGTGGCGAAAAACGCAGCAGGCGCCCGCCTTCGTATTGGGCTGACCAGTAACAGCCCTCAGAATCCACGGCCGCACCATCGGGCCGACCGCCATAGGGCGCAGCGCTGCCCCAGACCCAGCCTGCGGGTTTGGGCGTGGCTTGGTAGAACACGCGGGCCTTGGTGAGTTGGCCGCTGACGGTGTCAAAGTCAAAAGCCCGCACCTGGTGCGCCGCCGTGTCGGCCCAATAGGCGGTGCGGCCATCAGGTGACCAGGCCAGTCCGTTGGCGGTGACCACACCGTCCTGGTCGCCGCCCAGCATGGCATGCAGCCCTTGCGCGTCCAGCATGTACAACACGCCCGACTTCCGGTCTTTGGGCTCGTACAGGCTGCCGGCCCAAAACCGGCCTTGCGCATCGCACTTGCCATCGTTGAAGCGTTGCTTGCTCGTGTCATACGGCGCTGCCGCCAGCAGCTGCAGGGGGCCGCCCCATTCGCTTGCCAGATAAATCCCATCGCGCAGGGCCAAGACCAAACCACCACCTTGCACGGGCGCGATGCAGCCCGGCTCTTGCGTCAAAGGCCAATAGTCGACCGGCCCTTGGGCCTGAAGGCCTTGCACCGCAACACGCGCGATGCGCCGCCCGGGAATGTCCACCCAGTACAGGCGCTGCTCATGTGGATGCCAAAAAGGAGACTCGCCCAAGCCATCGGGTTCGGTGGTCAGGGCAGTCCAAGTGGGTGTTAACAAGGCAGGTGCGTGCATGAAATCCATTGTGCCCTAGACCCCCCAGCGCGCGATGGACAACTCAAGGAACGTACCACGATCAAACATCTTCAATAGACCACACCCAAATAAACAGCCCGCAGGACCGAAGCACTGCGGGCTGATGAGGAGGTGGCTTTCGCCACCGCTTGCAATGAAACTTGCAGTGTCCGGAATTTAGCCGTGATAAGCCGACTCGCCGTGAGAAGCGATGTCCAGACCTTCGCGCTCTTCTTCTTCGGTGACACGCAGACCAATGGTCAGGTCAACGATCTTGAAGGCGACCACCGAGACCACACCCGACCACACGATGGTCAGCAGCACAGCTTTGGCTTGGATCCAGACTTGCGAAGCGATCGAGTAAGCATCGGGTGCCACCATGGCCACCGTGACCCAGTCACCCACAGCGCTTGGGCCACCCAGAGCAGGCGAATTGAACACGCCGGTCAACAAGGCACCCACGATACCGCCAACACCGTGCACACCGAACACGTCCAGTGAGTCGTCTGCGCCCAGCATTTTCTTGAGGCCGTTCACACCCCACAGGCAAGCAAAGCCTGCCACGATGCCAATCACCAGACCGCCACCGATGCCCACGTTGCCAGCAGCTGGGGTGATGGCCACCAAACCGGCCACCGCACCCGAAGCTGCACCCAGCATGGAAGCTTTGCCGCGCATCAGCGCTTCACCCACACACCAGGCCAGCACCGCACCGGCAGTTGCGACCAAGGTGTTGATGAAGGCGAGCGCCGCGAAACCGTTGGCTTCCAGGGCCGAGCCAGCGTTGAAACCGAACCAGCCCACCCACAGCAATGAAGCACCCACCATGGTCAAAGTCAGGCTGTGGGGGGCCATGGCTTCACGGCCGTAACCCACGCGCTTGCCCACCATGAAGGCACCGACCAAGCCAGCCACCGCGGCGTTGATGTGCACCACAGTGCCGCCTGCGAAGTCCAGTGCACCCCACTGCCAGATCAGACCTGCTTTGGAAGTCATTTCGTCAGCGACTTCTTTGGCCGTGTAGGCGTCAGGACCCATCCAGAACCAGACCATGTGAGCCACGGGCAAGTAACTAAAGGTGAACCACAGCACCATGAAGGCGAGCACAGCAGAGAACTTGATGCGCTCAGCGAATGCACCCACGATCAGCGCACAGGTGATGCCCGCAAACGTGGCCTGGAAGGCTGCGAAGGTGATTTCAGGAATCACAACACCCTTGCTGAAAGTAGCGGCGTTGGCAAAAGTGCCCGCGGCGTTGTCCCAGATGCCTTTCATGAACAGACGGTCAAAGCCACCGATGAAGGCATTGCCCTCGGTGAAGGCCAAGCTGTAGCCATAGATGAACCACAGCACCGTGATCATGGAGAAGGTGACCACGACTTGCATCAGCACGGACAGCATGTTCTTGCTGCGCACCAAGCCGCCGTAGAACAGGGCCAAACCGGGAATGACCATCAAGATGACCAAGATGGTGGAGACCATCATCCAGGCGATGTCGCCCTTGTTGGGCACGAGCACAGGCGCAGGCGCGGCTTCGGCCGCAGCGGGGGCTGCAGCAGCAGGCGCTGCAGGGGCCGGTGCTGCATCGGCTGGTTTGGCGTCAGCCGCAGGGGCCGTCACGGCAGCGGGCGCGGTCTGTGCAGTGGCAACTGAAGCCGTGCCGAACATACCAAGACCCAGACTCAGGCCCAAGGCCAGGGTAGCGAGTAGTTTTTTCATTTATCGACTCTCTTTCTTGTCTGTCAAAGGGCTTCTGCGCCGGTTTCACCGGTGCGGATGCGAACCACTTGCTCGAGGTCGTACACAAAGATCTTGCCGTCGCCGATCTTGCCGGTGCGGGCACCGGCTTCGATGGCTTCGATCACGCGCTCGACTAGTTCGTCTGACACGGCGGCTTCGATCTTCACTTTAGGCAAAAAGTCGACCACGTATTCCGCGCCACGGTACAACTCGGTGTGGCCCTTTTGACGACCAAAGCCTTTGACTTCGGTCACGGTGATGCCCTGCACGCCGATGCCCGAAAGTGCTTCACGCACCTCGTCCAGCTTGAAGGGTTTGATGATGGCGGTCACCAGTTTCATGATGGCTCCTTGTTGATTTGAATGGCGATCAGAACGCGTATTTCAGGCCCACGACCACACCGGTCTTGCCGGTGAATTTGCCTGCAGGGGTGACGTACAAGGTTTTGTCAGCGTCGGTGGCCACCCAAGCGGCTGTGGCCGACAAACCATTGCCGAGGTCTTTGCCCAAGGTGAGCGAGTAATCGGTGTACGACCAAGTGCTGCTGTTTTTGATGGACTGATAGCCCACATGCGGCACCAGGCTAAAGCCGCTGCCCAAATCAAATGTTCCGCTCAGGTCCACGTAGTAGCTGTTTTTGCTGTCGATGAAACTGAAAATGTTGGAGATGGCGTGTGAGTACTTCAAAGTCACAGGGCCCATGGTGCCAGCCGCATAAATTTCATTGGTATTGGCGTTTGCATAATCTTCCACTTGACCCAATTTGTTACCAGAGTACTGATAGCGCAGGAAACCCACGTCATAGGCCACATCACCCACCGCACCTTTGTAGCCGGCATAAATGTCCAATTCCATGTTGGTGTCACCACCAGCGTCTTTGACCCACTTGATGCTCGAAGCCCAAGCGCCCACATAAAAACCACTCTTGTCAGCAAAGTCGATACCACCTTGCACCGCTGGCTTCAGACGCGACTGGGAAATGCCACGGTAGCGGTAATCGGTGGTCGCGCCCACGTTGAACGACAAAGAGCTCTCGGCAGCTTGCGCTTGTGCTGCGCCGGTCACAGCCAACAAAGACAGGGCCAACAAAGATGGAACGAGCAATTTTTTCATGAAAAACTCCTAAAGTTAAGAAAGGACTTTTTCTCAAAGCAGGGAGCGTGCCAAGCTGTTGGCGGCACCCCCTCACAGGCTTTGTTGGATGCGTTTTCCCTCTGAAAGCGCATCACCCACATTCCATCCCCAACTCCTGACGCGCACTGTGGTGCAGCGCACTCAGGGTGCACCAATTTGAGGCATTGACAGCTTTCGGGTCTCAGTTTGGTGCGCGACTGGGCATGACTTGGCTCAGACGCGCGCATTGACACCTTTGCGGTGCACGCGAGGTTCGATACTCGACTGACCGAACGCACGCAGAGTTGGAAGACCCTCAAGATCCCCCAAATCAGTTGCCCTCCTCTACACTTGTGCCTATAAAAAGTAGGGAGGACGAGACATGGCCCTGGCCACCATCCACAGCCGCGCCCTGGTGGGCCTGGCCGCACCGGCCGTCATGGTCGAAGTGCATCTGGCCAACGGCCTACCCAGCTTCACGCTGGTGGGGCTGGCCGATGTCGAAGTCAAGGAAGCCCGAGAACGCGTGCGCTCAGCCCTGCAAAACAGCGGGCTCGACTTTCCGCACAACCAACGAATCACCGTGAACCTGGCCCCGGCCGACCTGCCCAAAGATTCAGGGCGGCTGGATTTGCCCATTGCGCTGGGCATCCTGGCCGCCAGCGGGCAAATTGACGCGACCAAACTGGTGGGTTATGAATTTGCCGGCGAGTTGTCTTTGTCGGGTGAACTGCGCCCAGTGCGCGGCGCTCTGGCCATGAGCTTGGTACTGCGCCAGCAGCAAGTTCGCACCCGGCTGGTGTTGCCCCCCGGCAGCGCCGAAGAAGCAGCACTGGTGCCCGATGCCGAAGTGTTTCGGGCACGCCACCTGCTCGATGTTGTGCAGCAGTTTTTGCCGCCCTCCAACGAAGCCCCGCCCGAACCCGGCGACGGCTGGGCTCGCATGGCCCCTATAACCCCGAGCGCACCACCGCTTTACGCCGACTTGGCGGATGTGAAAGGCCAAGCGGGCGTCAAGCGCGTGCTGGAGATCGCCGCTGCTGGGGGCCATTCACTCCTGATGGTCGGACCGCCCGGCTCGGGAAAATCCATGTTGGCGCAACGATTTGCTGGCTTGCTGCCGCCCATGTCGATTGAAGATGCACTGGAATCGGCGGCCGTGGCCAGCTTGGCCGGTCGTTTTGATTTGGCTCGCTGGGCCCAGCGCCCCACTGGTCAGCCGCACCACTCGGCCAGTGCAGTGGCCTTGGTGGGTGGCGGCTCGCCCCCGCGCCCTGGCGAAATCTCATTGGCGCATCATGGCGTGCTGTTTCTGGACGAGTTGCCCGAGTTCCCGCGTGCAGCGCTCGAAGCCCTGCGCGAACCTCTGGAGACGGGCAGCATCACCATCGCCCGCGCCGCACGGCGGGCCGAATTCCCGGCACGCTTTCAGTTGATCGCAGCCATGAATCCCTGTCCCTGCGGTTATCTCGGCAACGCCACGCGGACCTGCCGCTGCTCGCCCGACCAAGTCAGCCGCTACCAGGGCAAGCTGAGTGGCCCGCTGCTGGACCGGATTGACCTGCACATCGAAGTGCCCAGCCTGCCCGCACCCGATTTGCTAAATGCCCCGCCCGGCGAAAGCACCACCACCATTGCAGCGCGCAGCCTTGCCGCCCGCGAACGCGCCCTGGCCCGCCAAGGCTGTGCCAATGCCGACCTGCAAGGCCAAGCCATCGACACCCAGTCGCGCCTAGACGACAGTGCTACGGCCTTGCTGCAAAAAGCCGCCGTCAAATTGGGCTGGAGCGGGCGCAGCGTTCACCGCAGTCTCAAAGTCGCCCGCACCATCGCCGACTTGGCAGGCAGCAACACCATTGCCGCCGTGCATGTGGCCGAAGCGGTGCAGTACCGGCGGGTGCTCAAGGAGCACTGAGCCAGGTTTACATTGGGCGTTGAGCGTCGAATTGACAATTTTGAGGGCGTCGCGCGGCACAAAATGATCCGTGGGCGACCGCGCTTGATTGCTCATGATCCAAACACACCTCAACCCAGATAATGTGCAAATGCAGATCGCGACCCAGCACTTCACCCATTCCAAGGCCTTGGTCCCTTTCAGCTTTTGGCTGTCGTTGCCCCAGCTCATCACATGGGGCAGCGTGTTTTACACCTTCTCGCTGCTGATGACGCCCCTGGAAGCCGAGCTGGGCATGACGCGCGCCGAGTCCTCGCTGGCTTTCAGTTTGGCGCTGCTGGCCGAAGGCTTGATGTCTTACGGTGTGGGGCGCTGGATCGATGCGGGGCGCGAGCGCTGGGTCATGACGCTGGGTTCCTTGTGGATTGGTGTGGGCCTTATGGGGCACAGTTTCGTGACCACGGTCGCTGGTTTTTACGCTGCCTGGATCTGGCTGGGCCTGGGCACGGCAGCCACGTTTTACACCCCGGCCTTTGCGGTGGTGACGCGGCGATTTCCGCAGGATTTTCGGCGCGCCATCATCACGCTAACGTTTTTGGGCGGGCTGGCCAGCACGGTGTTCATTCCGCTGTTCGCGTGGTGGATGGAATTGTGGGGCTGGCGTCAAGCGCTGTGGGCGCTGGCCGCGTTGCAGTTTTTGATTTGTGCTCCGCTGCACGCCTGGTTGCTGCAAAGCGCACCGCGCACAGTTCTCGAAACCACTTCGCACGACGCGGCACAACCGGCCTCGGTGCGCGAACACCTGCGCCACGCGCCATTTTGGCTGTTGGCGCTGTTCATGGTGCTCACCATGTCGGTCACCTCAGCCTTGCCCGCGCACATGATCGCTTTGTTGCAAGAGTCAGGCTTGTCACCCGCTTGGGTAATCGCCATTCCGGCGGCCATCGGGGTGATCCAGGTGTTGGGGCGCTTGTTGCTTTTTGTGTTTGAGCGTTACTGGGACGTGCACGCCGCCAACCGCTGGATTCCCACCTTGATCCCGGCAGGCTTGCTGGCCTTGCTGATTGGCGGGCTCAGCCCCATCGCCTCGCTGGTGTTTGTGCTGCTGTATGGCCTGGGCAATGGCATGAACACCATCGTCAAGGGCACGGCCATGGCGCAGTACGTCAGCCGCCAACATGTCGGGCAGCTCAACGGCCTCCTGGGTCTGCCGATCGCCCTGGCCCGCGCTGCCGCGCCCTTGACCCTGGGCCTGCTGTGGTCGCCGGAGCACGGCTACACGCTGGCATTGTGGTGGCTGCTGTTGGCCAGCTTGCTGGGCACGGCCGCGCTGTGGTCGGCGCAAATCTATGCCCGTGCCGTACAACACTGAGCCGTACATCCAGATGATCTTATATCTTTTACGGCATATATAACTAACTAAAAAATCGTTCCCATGTCTGAAGGGGCTGGCCACAATCGTGTCATCTTTTCTCGCCTTCTTTTGCTCACCTCTTTCAGGAAACGAACCCATGAAACACCTTTCTGCATTGGTCCTTGCCTTAACGGCCACCAGCTTCAGCGCCAGCGCCCTGGCGTCGCAGCCCTTGCTCAGTCCCGCTGAGCTGCAGGCCAAATTGTCAGACGCCAACGTGCGCGTGATCGACATCCGCGACCCCAAGTCGTATGCGGCCAACCACATCCCCGGCGCAGTCAATGCACCCTATGGCACTTGGCGCGGCCCTGCCAACAACCCCGGCGAATTACCTGCCCTGCCCAAGCTGACCACCTTGGTGCAAAGCCTGGGCCTCACGCCCAGTACCCACGCGGTGGTGGTCTCCAGCGGCGCCGATGCCACTGATTTCGGCGCTTCTGCTCGCGTTTACTGGACGCTTAAGGTGCTGGGCCTCAAAGAGCTGTCGGTGCTCAACGGCGGCCTGAAAGCCTGGACCACCGCCGGTTTAGCACAAAACAACCAAGCAGTGAAAGTTGCGTCCAGCAACTTCCAGCCGCAAATTGACAAGAGCCTGATCGCCACCAAGGAAGAGCTCGTGGCCCGCGTGAAGTCGGGCGATGCCGCCCTAATCGACGCCCGCCCAGCTGACTTCTTCAAGGGCGACACCCGCCACGTGGCAGCCAGCGTGCCCGGCACCTTGCAAGGCGCGGTGAATGTGGAGCACGACAAATGGTTTGCCCCCGGCACCTCCACCTTTGTGAGTGCCGACCAAGCCCAAAAAGTGGCTGCCTCCAGCGCCATTGATCCGGCCAAAGAGACCGTGTCATTTTGTAACACCGGCCACTGGGCGGCGACCAACTGGTTTGCCATGTCCGAAGTACTGGGTCAGAAAAACGTGAAGCTCTACGCAGGTTCTATGGTCGAGTGGTCCAAAGATCCCAATGGCCTGCCCATGGCCAACGTGCCCAGCCGCCCCAAGCAACTCTTGATCGACGCCAAGTTCTGGGCTGAGAAAACCTTCAAATAAACCTTCGCCATGAAACGTCTGCCCTTGACGGCCCTGCTGGCCGCCTTCTTCCTCTTTTTGGCACTGGCCGTGTCCATCCGCCAGGCGGTGTTGATGCTGGTGGGCGTAGGCATGGGCGCGGCTTTGGCGGGTGCGCGCTTTGGCTTCACCACTGGTTGGCGGCAGCTGATTGAGCAGCGCAACCCGCAGGGCGTGACCGGGCAGGTGCTCCTGCTGGCGCTGGCCAGCTTGGCGGCGCTGCCGCTACTGGGGCAGTTTTCTGAATTACACGCCGCCTTGGGGCCACCCAGCGTGAGCTTGCTGGTGGGCGCTTTCGTGTTCGGGCTGAGCATGCAAATTGCGGACGGCTGCGGTTCGGGCACTTTGTACAAAGCAGGCCTGGGCGTACCGCTCAACATGGGCATCTTGCCGCTGTTTGCCTTAGGCAGTTTTTTTGGCTCGGTGCACTTGGACAGCTGGCTGTCGCTGGGTCATATGGCCCCGGTCAGTTTTTCAACCGAATTCGGCACAGGCGGCGCGCTGGCCCTCACGTTCTCTTTGCTGACCGCCGTGCTGGTGGCGGTTCGCCTGTGGGTGGGCTCTGGCCAAACCTGGCTGGACAAACGCTGGATCTGGGGTGCCGTGGCGCTTGCGGTGCTGGCCACACTTAACTTGCTGCTTGCGGGCCAGCCTTGGGGCGTGGTGTACGGCTTTGGCCTTTGGGCCGCCAAGGTATCGGTGGCGCTTGGTGCTTTTGACCCCACGGCCAATGCCTTTTGGGGCCAAGCGGGCAATGCGCAGCGCCTGACACAAACCGTATTCATGGACGTGACTACCATCACCAACATCGGCATCTTGGGTGGTGCGCTGTGGGTCTCGGCCAAGGCCTCGGCCAGCAGCAAGCCCCTGACCACGCAGCAATGGGTGATTGGCCTCGTGGCCGGTTTTGTCATGGGCTACAGCTCGCGCCTGGCCTTTGGGTGCAACATCGGCGCAATGCTCAGCGGCATCTCCACGGGCAGCTTGCACGGCTGGATCTGGGTGCCCCTGGCCTTTGCAGGCACGCTGATCGGTGTTCGCGTGCGCCGCCATTACCAATTTTGAAGGAGGCCGCATGAGCAACACACACAAGCTGCAAGCGGTTTTCTGGCTCGGGCTTGCTGCCTTTTTGAGCTGGGATTACATGGTCTCGGTCCCAGTAGACCTGCGCAACGAACCGCCCCTGATCGCGGCGGGTTCAGGCCAGGCCACGACCGGCGGGCACTGTTCGATGGCTAAGTGAGTGTGGCATTGTTGGCGCGATGCCGGCTGACAACAGAAGCAGCCCTTGTGCTGCCCCCCGCGTCAAATTGGCCACCACGACCGAACTTGACTGACCCGAGCCATATGCCCTGCCTTTGAACGCACACCTAAATCGCTTCAGAAGGCATAAAACCTCCATGCGTAAAGGTTTATGTACAAATATAACTGTCACACTTTTGTGACATTGTATTAGCATGTCGGCTTGACTTCAGGCAAACCGCCCATCCAGACGGCCCTGATTGTTCGCATCAGGAGATAGCCGTGAACCTCTACATCTCTGTGTTCCTCTTGTTTGGTGCTGTTTTCGGTCTCTCGACGTTTTCTTACAGGCACGTCTTCAGTGAGGGGCCTCAACAGGTCGAAACCGTCGATGCTGGCTCCACTCTGGGCAGTCGCGTGTTGTGGGCGATGGTCTGCACTTTCTTGTGGCCCATCATGGTGCTGACGGGCCTCAACTCAGCCCGAATACTGGCCAAGCGCAAACGCCAAGCGCTGCATGTCAAGCACTGAGCCTTGGCGGTGACCGGTCTGCCAAGCTGGGCGGCATTCATCTGGAGCCGTCAGACAGCCTTGTGCTGTCGATGTGAGTTGCGGATGACGGGTCTTTGAAATGCGCATGACAATCCGTTCGTGGACCAAACTGCCCCTCGCCCCCCTCAGCCCTGACGCAGGTGCAGCGCAGCAGCGGCCTTGACCGCCTGGGTCAGGCGCTGGGCCGACGGGGCTTCACGCGCCCAGTGCTGCCAATACAGGGCCACGTCCACCGTGGCCCCTGGCAACAACTCCTGCAGCATCGGACGTTGGACCAGATGCTGCTCGGGCACCATGCCCCAGCCCAGACCCAGCTCGATGGCCGTCTCAAACGCACCCACGGCAGGGGCAAAGTGACGCGGGTAATGGGGCTGCTGCAGGCCAAAGTGCTGGGCCAAAAAGCTGTCTTGCAAAGCGTCCTTGCGGTTAAAAATCACGGCCGGTTGCGTCAGCAGTTTGTGCACCGACACCGCCCCGGCGCTGGTGCGGCAGCGCTTGAGCACCGTCGGGGCAGCCACACAACGATAACGCATCTGCCCCAAGGGTTCGGCCACACAGCCGCGCATCGGCTCTGCTAAGGTTGTCACGCAGCCCATGACATCGCCGCTTTTGAGGGCGTCGTGCGTGTGGTCCTGGTCGTCGATCATGATGTCGAGCAGCACATGGTGGCGCAACAGCATGGCGGCCACGCCCGGCAAAAACCAGCTGTCGACCGAATCGGCGTTGATGGCCACGCTGAGCGACTTCCAGCGCACCACCTTTCGTGCCCCGCTCTGGCTGGACGTGCCCTGCAGCCCACCCAACACATCGGCTTCCATCATGCGCACTTGCTTGACGTGGGCCAACAAGGCCTGTCCGGCGGGGGTGGCCCGCACCTGCTTGCCACGCACCAGCAAACGTTGGCCCAGGCTTTCTTCGAGCGCCTTGATGCGCAAAGACACCGCAGCCAACGTGACGGACAAAGCCTGCGCCGCCGCGCCAAACCCCCCGTGTTCGGCAACGGCGGCCAGGGCTTCGAGTTGACGGACGTCGAGCATGATTAAGTTAAAAAAATATTGAGTGATGTCATTTTAATTCAACAACATTTAATTAGATGGCTGTCTGGCGCACACTCCAGCCCATTCGCAGACGCCCCTCAGGAGATTTTTCATGGTTTTGAGCCTTCCCACTTTCACCGCCGGCATGGTGCTCAGCATCTCCTTGATCATGGCCATCGGCCCACAAAATGCCCATGTGTTGCGCATGGGCCTGCAGCGCCAGCACCTGTGGTTGACAGTAGCGGTTTGCGCAGTGGCCGATGTGGCGTTGATTGGCCTGGGCGTGCTTGGTCTGGCGCAGCTGGGCGGCCTGAGCGACAAACTGCACGGCGCACTGGTCGGTGCAGGCATACTGTTTTTAGCAGTTTATGGCTGGCAAGCGTTTCAGCGTTTTTTGCAGCCCCGTGTTTTGACCCTGGATGTGCCGTCAAGTGACACGACCAGTACATCGGCGAATGCCACAGCCAGCACCCGGTCGCTCCCCGTGGCAGTCACACGCCGTCAAGCCGTGTTGTCAGCGCTGGCGTTTTCTTGGCTCAACCCACACGCCTGGCTGGACACGGCCGTGCTGATCGGCACCGCCTCGCTGGCCTATGGACAAGGCAGCACCTCTTTTGGCCTGGGCGCGGCAGCAGGTTCGATGCTGTGGTTTTTGGTGCTTGGCTCAGCCGCCTTCTGGCTCGGCCGCCGCCTGCATTCCCTGCACATTTGGCGCGCACTCGACGGTGCGGTGGCGCTGATGATGTGGGGCACGGCCGCCTGGTTGGCTTTCAGCTTGTTTTGATCACCGCAGCGCCTTCTGTCCATGCCATCTCGCCCTCGATCACGATCAGATCTCAATTGCCCCCGTAATGCCTGCAGGTGTGAATTTGGCTCTCGGTCTTATCAAGGTCGTGGAAATCCTTTGCTCTTGAACATGCGCCACCCAGCCAGCTACTCGTCCCAATGCGAACAATGCAGGTGCAGCACTTTCATGAATGGACATGCTGTCACACAGTGCAACCAAAGCACATTCATGTCGCGGGTACAAGGCGTATCGCTGTTCCATGAAGTCTGACAAAGCCACCAATTTAGATGCCCGCCCCATCAATCGCCCGCGGGCTTTGATCAGCCCCAGCAAACTTCGCGCGCGCGGGTCACCATTCGGATACAAAGGATGATCAAACCCCGGAACTCGCTGCCCGCTCTCCACCAACTCTTGGGCTTTGGTCAACAGAGCCGACACCGATGCGCCACGCTTTATAAAATGACCAATGCTGTTGTAGATCAAGGCCACCTCGGTACCCGAACTGACGGACATGGCCGCCGCCACACAGCTGTGAACCGAAGCGCCACTGGAGGCGGCAACACGGGCAGACAAAGTCCCCGGAGACAACTCATGGTCCGCCATCAGCACCAAGATAGCGTTCATCGTTCGAATGTTTTCAGCACAAAGCGGTGCCCCCAGTGCTTGAAGGACAATCTCGGCAAAACCAATCCCAGATCGGGCATGAACGTACCTTTTTTTGGGGCCCAAAAGACCCATGCAGCCTGCGAGTGCCAGCAAAATTTCCCGGGCCGCTTGAAGCAAACTTCCTGACACTAGCCTTTTCTCAATGGCACCACGGCCCAGCGCCAAATGCATCACCACCGAAGCAAATATCTCAACCATTTGGTGCTGGATTGCCCCCTCTGGTAAACGGTCCGTCACCCGTTGAATCACAACTGGTTCAGGGTAGGACTTCCAATAAAATGGCTGCGTGTGCCACATGCCCGTCCACAGCAGCTCGGTCACCTGCTCAAAACTGGCTTCTTGCTTGACCAGGTCTATGGCCAGCTTGCCGCGGTAACTGGGCCCTTCAGGAGTAATTTCCGTGATTTGCGTTGGAATGATGGGCTGCCCCAGATTCAGCGCCGATGCCGCGATCGCACTTTGACCCGAACGAGCCTGTGCTTTGGTACGCAGACGCTCTAGATCTTCACGCAAATACAAACGCTGTCGCTGACCCGAAATCGACACGCTGCGTATGAGGCCTCGGCTGACGTACGCATAAAGCGTTGCACTCCGAATCCCCAGCCATTGAGTCGCCTGCTGGGCATCGACATAATCTCGCGCTTTGTAGGAATGGATCTTCACACCGTGCTCCACATGTGTATCTTGTGAATACAAGACGGAATTCATTCATATTGATCACTGAATCAAGATTGATCAACTTATTTTTTGACTCTAGTATGCACTCGTGTGCTTCTGACATGAGGCACTCCAAGCTCATCTCAATCCATAGGAGACATCAGCATGAACAACGTCAAAGGCAAGCTGCCCAACCGCCGTCAGATCATCGGTATGGCAGCCGCTGCCATGTCACTACCGGCCTTGGCCCAAACCACCAGCTTTCCACAAAAACCCGTCCGCATCGTGGTTCCTTACACCACGGGTGGCAGCAACGACGTCATTGCACGCCTGCTGGCTCAACAACTTCAGGAGACCTGGGGACAACCCGTGGTGGTTGAAAACAAACCTGGCGCTGCGGGCAATATCGGTTCATCTGACATTGCCAAATCAGCGCCAGACGGTCATTCGCTGTTGCTGACCAACATCAACATTGTTTCGATGAACCCAGGTCTTATTGTCAACATGCCATTTGACCCTCAAAAGGACTTTGCACCCATTTCCTTGCTGGGTACCACCGCCTTGGCATTGGTTGTGCACCCGAGCGTGGCGGCCAACAATGTGCGAGAACTGATCGATTTGGCACGCAAGGAGCCGGGCCGTCTGAATTACGCATCAAGCGGCAACGGCAGTCCGCAGCACATGTCGGCCGAGATGTTCAAGGCCATGACCAAAACCAGCTTGACCCACATTCCATACAGAGGCGCGGCGCCTGCCGTCAATGACCTGCTGGCGGGCCAAGTTCAAGTCACCGTCGGTGTTGTCAACCAACTGATACCTCACATCCGTGCAGGCAAACTCAAGGCTTTGGGCGTCACCTCACGAAAACGTTTAGCGCAAATGCCGGATGTCCCCACTTTGGACGAAGCGGGTGTGCCCGGTTACGAGAGCGAGATTTGGTTGGGCCTGGCTGCCCCTGCTGGCACACCACCTGCCATCATTGAACAAATCAACCAGGCCGTGCGCAAGGCCATGGCAACCGCCGATGTGGTGAGCAAGCTGCAATCGCAAGGAATTGATGTGCTGGTGAGTAGCCCGGATCAAATGCGTCAACGAGGCCTTGAAGATCTTAAGCGCTGGGGTGACATCATCCGCACCGCCGGCATCAAGGTTGATTGATTTTTCTGGAGCACTTTTGACAAAGTCCCATTTGCCCCGTCGCGATGTGCCTGTCCCCTCTTCTCCGAATGAGAAGGTTTGGGGCAGCGATGCGCTTGCCGATGTTTTAAGGGCCCTCGACATACCCTACGTTTTACTCAATCCCGGAGCAAGCTTTCGTGGCCTGCACGACAGCCTCGTCAACCATCTGGGCAATGAAATGCCTCAGATGTTGATGGTTTTGCACGAAGAGCACGCGGTGGCCATTGCCCATGGGTATACCAAGATCACCGGTCGCCCGCTTGCAGCCATCTTGCACAGCAATGTCGGACTCATGCATGGCTCCATGGCCATTTTCGACGCCTGGGCTGACCGCGTTCCTGTTCTGGTCCTTGGTGCTACAGGACCTGTGGATGCAGCGCGTCGAAGACCGTGGATTGACTGGTTGCACACAGCGCAGGATCAAGCGGCGCTGGTTCGTCACTTCATCAAATGGGATGCGCAACCCGCATCCATTGCGGCTGCCCAAGAAGCGATTTTGCGTGCACACAAAATTGCCGATACAGCACCCCGTGGTCCGGTGTATGTTTGTTTTGATGCGGCATTACAAGAGTCGCGCCTGGAGAGCAGGCCTGAAATACCGAACGTGGCCCGTTATCGTCCGCCACAGGCAGCAGCCCCAGCGCAAGAGGACATGAAGCTTGTTGCGCAATGGTTGCAAGAAAGCTTACACCCTGTGATTTTGGCTGGCCGAGTCTCTCGCAGTCAGGCAGATTGGGATGCGCGCATCCAATTGGCCGAGTCTGTCGGCGCTCGCGTGATCACGGACCTGAAGGTTGGTGCAGCATTTCCGACGCAACACCCTTTGCATGCTGGGCCGGCTGGCATGTTTTTGTCGGCGGCCAGTGGGCAAGTGCTTCGACAAGCCGATTTGGTCATTTCACTCGACTGGCTGGACCTGGGCGGCACGCTCAAACAAGCCTGGGGGAATGAGGCAATCCCTGCTCGAATCGTTCAGGTCTCAATGGACCACCAAATCCATAATGGCTGGAGCATGGACCATCAATCCCTGCCCCCCACTGATTTGCATCTCGGATGTGAACCGGAGCCCTTTGTACAAGCGCTGAACTTGTTGCTTCCGAAAGGCAAACCAACATGGATTGCACCTGCTCAGGCCCTCACGAAACCAGCAGCACTGGCGCCCGATCAAGCACTTAAGGTTCCCGATGTTGCACATGTTTTGCGTCAGCATGTCGAGCCTCATGACATCTGCCTGCTGCGTTTGCCACTGAGTTGGAGCGGCGATCTTTGGGACTTTGCAAGTCCATTGGATTTTCTGGGTTACGACGGCGGAGGCGGCATTGGCTCTGGGCCGGGCATGGCGGTCGGCGGAGCTCTGGCGCTCAAAGGCGCAGACCGACTGCCCGTTGCCATCATTGGTGATGGTGACTTCATGATGGGTGTCACCGCCTTGTGGACGGCTGCCAATGCACAACTTCCCTTGCTGATCATCGTGGTGAACAACCGGTCGTTTTTCAATGATGAGTTGCACCAGGAGCGTGTCGCCATCGAGCGCGATCGCCCTGTTGCGAACCGCTGGATCGGTCAGCGCATCGATGATCCCGCACCCGATCTGGCCCTGATGGCCAAGGCACAAGGTCTGATCGGCATGGGCCCGTTGAAAAATGCAGGCGAGTTTGATCAAGCTTTGCAATTGGCCATTGAGCACGTCAGATCTGGCCAAGCCGTTGTGATGGATGTTCATGTCATGACCGGCTATGCGCCCAGCATGGCTCAGGGCATGACACGCAATTACAAGGATTGAAATGAGCGCCTTCAAATTGAGTCTAGAAAACCTATCGCCAGAGGCGATAGCATCTGGCGACCTCTCATCGCTAGTCAACAACACATTGCCTGCACAAGCGCGTCATTTCTGGGGAGGCACTTGGCACGCAGGCGGCCCCAAGGTTTTCAGCCATAACCCCAGCACCGAATTGCCTCTGGGTGAATTTGCACTGGGCGGCAGCGCTGAAATCGATGCTGCCGTTCAGTCTGCGCACCGAGCATTTCCTTCGTGGTCCAGCACCCCACCCTTGGAACGGGCTAAACGATTACGGCTTGCGGCCAGCATCGTGCGCGACCACGCCCTGGAATTGGCGCTGCTGGACGCAGCCGACTGCGGCAATCCCGTCAAAGCCATGCAAATGGACGCCGAGATCGCGGCATTTCAACTGGAGTACTTTGCTGGGCTGGTGCTTGAAAACAAGGGGGAGACATTGCCTACCGGCAACGGATCGCTCAATTATTCTCTTCGTGAACCCTTGGGCGTTGTTGGGCGAATCTTCCCCTTCAATCACCCTTTCATGTTCGCTGCGGGCAAGATGGCAGCGCCACTTGCTGCTGGCAACACCGTCGTTTTGAAACCACCAGAACAGGCACCCTTGTCGACACTGCGCTTGATGGAGTTGCTCGAGCCGGTTTTCCCACCAGGCGTGCTCAATACGGTCACAGGTGGGCGTGAAGCTGGCGAGGCCTTGGCGTCGCATCCCCAAGTTGCCGCTGTGGGCTTGATCGGCAGTATTCCTGCTGGACAGGCCGTGTTACGAGCCTCGGCGGGCAATATGAAAAGAACCCTCTTGGAGCTTGGTGGAAAAAATGCCATGGTGGTGTATCCCGATGCTGATTTTCAAGCGGCGGTCGATGGCGCTGTTCGCGGGATGAATTTCACATGGTGCGGTCAGTCCTGCGGGTCTACCAGCCGTTTGCTGATCCACGACAGCCTCTACGATGCTTTCATAGATTCGCTCGCCAGCCTTTTGCCTGCACGCCATAAACCGGGTATCGCCACACACATGGACTCCACCATGGGTGCATTGGTCAACCATGTTCAATACGATCGCTCACTGGATTACATCCGTACCGCCCATGCCGAAGGTGCCAAGCTCGTCATTGGTGGGCGCAGACCCCCCAGCATGGATCGAGGTTTTTTCATTGAACCGACGGTTTTCAAGGATGTTCAACCCCATCACCGCCTTGCCCGCGAAGAGGTTTTTGGCCCTGTGTTGGGCGTGATGTCCTGGCGTGATGAAGATGACATGTTGGCCATTGTCAATGGTCTGTCCATGGGTCTGACTGCCTCCGTCTGGACACGCGATCTGGTGACAGCGCACCGTGCAGCTATGCGCATTCAGGCGGGTTATGTGTGGATCAACGATGCCTCGATCCACTTGCCCGGTGCGTCATTTGGCGGTTACAAGCAGTCCGGTTTGGGGCGAGAAGAGTCTTTTCAAGAGCTCCATGAATTCACCCAAATCAAGAACATCAATGTTGCCTTGCGGTGACATTTTTGATTTCCATGACGAAAGAACACAATGAACCACGACAGCACACCCGAAATAGCCCTCAGCAGTTTGGCATGGCGTAACGCCATGACGCGCATGGCCGTACATGACAAACCCGGTTTTTTTGCGCTCAGAGCCCAGCTCCCCGAACAAGGGCGTACCAACCAGGTCATGGCAGCCACATCGCAACTCAATGTGGTGCTCAAGACCTATGCGAGCGGTGGTGAAAACGAGTTGCACGCACACACCAATGAAGACCACCTGTTTGTTGTCATGCAAGGCAGCGCAACTTTTTACGGGCCAGGTAATGAATACCGGGTGGTGGGCTTGCATGAAGGTGTCGTCTTGCCGCGGGGTGTGCTGTACCGATTTGTGGCCAACGGACCCGAGCCGCTTGTGTTGCTGCGCGTTGGTGCGGTCATAGACCCATCCAAAGATCCATTGGCGCGGATTGATGACAAAGGGCAGGACTTTGACGGTTACGCTCAAAGCAACCATGAGGTGCCCTGTGTTCTCTCGAAAGACCGCTGGTTCAGCTGATGTCCATCAACGCACCATGAGCAAGGTGCCCAGAAACAGCAACAAGGCCAAGAGCAACAGCCTGAACTGCTTTTCATTGAGGCGTTCCCGCAAGCTGGTGCCCATCAACAGCCCGGCATAAACGGGCAACAGTGCCAGGGTCGACCAACCCACTTCTGACCACCCAAAGCGCCCCCACCACAGCATGCCTGCATACATTGGCAAGGCGCCTAACAAATACACCACACTGATGCTGCCCACAAAAACGTCTCGCGGCAGTCTCAACGCCATCATGTAAGTGATGAGCAAGGGCCCTGTCAGTGAAGACGTGCCCGCCATGGCACCGGCCAATGCACCCACCAGGGGTCCCAGCCATTTTTCCTGTGCCGCTGAAATGGTTCCTTTGGGTTGCAAAATCATCACGGCCACAGCCACCAAGACCGTCAAGCCCATGGCCTTGTC
>JBIKHW010000173.1:0-6996 GCA_044361935.1 Limnohabitans sp.
TGCACGCTCTTCATCGCTGCGCTTGAAATCATTGGCAACGGCCTTCAATTCCGCGTATTTCTTCGCGAATTTGGCTGCCAGTTTTTCACGCTTGAGCTCACGCTCGATCAAAGCTACTTTAGCCACGTGGCACCTCAGTTCTTGAAGGGGAAGCGGAAAGCTGCCAAGAGCGCTTTGCACTCTTCGTCAGACTTGGCCGTGGTGGTGATGCTGATGTTGAGACCGCGCAAGGCATCGACCTTGTCGTACTCAATCTCAGGGAAAATGATCTGCTCTTTGACGCCGATGTTGTAGTTGCCGCGGCCATCGAAGGCACGACCAGAAATACCACGGAAGTCACGCACGCGGGGCAGAGCCACAGTCACGAAACGGTCCAGGAATTCATACATCTGAACGCCGCGCAAGGTCACCATGCAGCCAATAGGCTGTTGTTCACGGATCTTGAAGCCAGCAATCGCTTTCTTGGCCTTGGTCACCACAGGCTTCTGGCCCGCGATCTTGGTCAAGTCGCTAACAGCGTGGTCCATGACTTTTTTGTCAGCGACCGCTTCAGATACACCCATGTTCAGGGTGATCTTGGTGATGCGAGGCACTTGCATGGGCGACGTGTAGCCAAATTTGGCCGTCAGCTCAGCAGAGATTTTCTCGCGGAAGAGTTGTTGCAAACGTGCCATGCTCATGCCACCTTGATTTCTTCGCCGCTGGACTTGTAAACGCGAACGCGCTTGCCGTCAGCCTGCAACTTGATGCCCACGCGATCAGCCTTGCCGGTTGCAGCGTTGAAAATCGCCACATTGGATTGGTGAATTGGCATGGCCTTTTCGATGATGCCGCCAGTTGTGCCCTTCATAGGGTTTGGCTTGGCGTGCTTTTTGACGATGTTGATGCCGTCAATCAGCAGGTGCGAGTCGCTGGCGCGCGACGACACTTTGCCGCGCTTGCCTTTGTCACGACCTGTGATGACGATGACTTCGTCGCCTGTGCGAATCTTGTTCATGGCGCGTCCTTACAGTACTTCAGGAGCCAATGACACGATCTTCATGAACTTCTCGGTACGCAGTTCACGCGTGACCGGGCCGAAGATGCGGGTGCCGATGGGCTCCAACTTGGCGTTCAGCAACACAGCGGCGTTGCCATCGAATTTGATGAGCGAGCCATCGCCGCGGCGAATGCCCTTGGCAGTGCGAACCACCACAGCACTGTAGATCTCGCCTTTTTTGACGCGACCACGTGGGGCGGCTTCTTTGATGCTCACTTTGATGATGTCGCCAACACTTGCATAGCGACGCTTAGACCCGCCGAGCACCTTAATGCACAGCACGGACTTGGCGCCGGTGTTGTCGGCCACATCCAACCGAGATTCTGTCTGGATCATTTCTTTGTTCCCAACTTGTATTCTTTATCTGCCAGCCCAAAAGCCAACATATAAGAATCAGTCTTGGACCCGTCATCCACACAGCGAACCACTCGCTTTGCTTCAGTTTGGGCAGATACCTACGCCTTTTGCGAGGCGAAGCCCACGATTATGCCTGTAAAAAAGAGCTGCCGCAAGTCGTTTGATAAAAAATTTATGTCTTTCTACGGGATTTCTCAGGTTTGACTGCTTTCAGTGCGGGCAACCGAGCTGGTTTCTTGTTGCTTGGGACTCATTGATTGGCCCAAGCGCGCGAGCGGCTGACCGCTTCTCGCCAACGCGCCACATGGGCTTGCCTTTTGGATTCTGGCCATTGCGGCAGAAAACGTCGCTCCTCTTGCCACTGCGCCGTCAACTCCTCTGATCCGGACCAATAGTCTGTGGCCAGCCCCGCCAGGTAAGCGGCTCCGAGCGCTGTGGTCTCGCTGATGCGGCTGCGAACCACAGGCACGCCCAGTACATCCGCCTGGATCTGCATCAACAGGTTGTTTTGGCTTGCTCCACCGTCTACGCGCAGTTCGGTCAGCGCCAAGCCACTGTCTGCACTCATGGCACGAAAAACATCGGCCGTTTGCAGAGCAATGGCCTCCAAAGCCGCTCTGGCAATGTGCGCCCGCCCTGTTCCCCGGGTCATGCCCACCAAAGTGCCTCTGGCCTGTCCATCCCAGTCGGGCGTGCCCAGTCCTGCAAAGGCTGGCACCAAGAAAACATCCCCTGTGTCCTGCACGCTCTCAGCCAAAGCTTCTACCTGGGCCGCGCTGTCAATGATTTGCAATCCATCACGCAGCCATTGCACGGTGGCTCCAGCCATGAAAACCGATCCTTCCAAAGCATAGGCCATTGGCCGTAGTGCTGTGCTCGGGCCTTGCCAGGCGACGGTGCTGAGCAATTGGTGGTGACTGGCAACGGGTTGATCCCCCGTGTTCATCAACATGAAGCAGCCCGTGCCATAGGTGTTTTTGGCCATGCCGGGGGCAAAACAAGCCTGACCGAACAGAGCCGCCTGCTGATCGCCCGCCCAACCTGCAATTGGCACACGGGCACCCAATAGGTGCGCCTCCGTCTCGGCCAAATAGCCGCAAGAGGGCAAGATCTGGGGCAAAACAGCGGGCGGAATGTTCAGCAGCGCCAGCATATCTTCGTCCCAGGCGCCGGTTTTCAGGTTGAATAACAAAGTACGAGAGGCGTTGCTGGGCTCGGTGGCGTGTACCCGCCCGCCGGTCAGCTGCCACAACAGCCAACTGTCCACCGTGCCGAAGGCCAACTCACCCCGCTCCGCTCGTGCCCGAGCACCCGGCACATGGTCCAAAAGCCAAGCGAGCTTGGTGCCCGAAAAATAGGCATCGAGAACCAATCCGGTTTTCGCTGCAATCACCGCAGCGTGGCCTGCCGCACGCAAATCATCGCAAAACCCAGCGGTGCGCCGATCCTGCCAAACGATGGCCGGGGCCACGGGCTCACCTGTTTGTCGGTCCCACAGCACCGTGGTTTCGCGCTGGTTGGTGATGCCCATAGCCCGCACTTGGCGGGCGGTGATGCCCGCCTGTTCCAGCGCCTGGCGCAGGACGGCCAACTGGGTTTGCCAGATTTCAGTGGCATCGTGCTCCACCCACCCGGGGCGTGGGAAATGCTGGGTAAATTCACGTTGTGCCATGGCCACCACAAGACCGGCACGGTCAAACACCACCGCCCGTGAGCTGGTGGTGCCTTGGTCAATTGAAAGCATGTAATCCATGCCCACAAGATTAGCGCAAAGCAGACCATACAAACAGCGACAATTCCCCGATTGACCTTTTAACAAAGACACCTGCGAGACTGGGCACCATGACGACTTTTACACAACACATGGCCTTCATTGGCGGCGGCAACATGGCCAGCGCCATCATTGGCGGCTTGATTCGCCAGGGTATGAGGCCCGATCAATTCACCGTGGTCGAACCCTTTGCCGAGACCGCCGCCAAACTGCAAAAAGACTTCGGCATCACCGCCTTGCCTGCCGCAGGCCCAGCCCTGGCCCAGGCAGACCTGGTGGTCTGGGCGGTCAAACCACAAGTTTTCAGCGAAGCGGCTGCGCCAGTCATGCCCCAGACCCGCAACGCCTTGCACCTGTCGGTGGCGGCGGGCATCCGCACCGACAGCATTGGCCGCTGGGTTGGCAGCGACCGGGTGGTGCGCTGCATGCCCAACACCCCAGCTCTGGTGGGCCAAGGCATAACAGGCCTGTTTGCCTGCCCATCGGTCACGGCTGTGGACAAAGCGCTGGTGGAGCAAGTTATTGGTACCACCGGGCAATTCATCTGGGTGCAGCAGGAGTCGCAGCTGGACGCCGTGACCGCTTTGTCGGGGTCCGGTCCGGCCTATGTGTTTTATTTCCTTGAAGCCATGACCGAAGCCGGTGTGGGCATGGGCCTGAGCGCAGAGCAGGCCTATCAATTGGCCATCGCCACGTTTTCGGGCGCATCTTCGCTGGCAGCGGCCTCCACCGAATCGCCCGAGGTGCTTCGCCAGCGCGTCACGTCCAAAGGCGGCACCACCTATGCGGCGCTGACCGCCATGGAAGCGGCCGGCATCAAGCCCGCTTTTGTGAAAGCCATGCAAGCGGCTGAGCAACGCGCCCGGGAGTTGGGCGATGAGTTTGGCAAGGCCTGAACACGGGCCCGCCGCGGGCTGGTGTTCAGGTCTTCAGGTGTAAGACAAGACCAAGCCCGCAAACACGCTCAAACCCACCCAGTGGTTCAGCCTGAAGGCCTTGAAGCAGCCCTCGCGGCTGCGGTCTTTGATCAACCACACGTGCCAAAGCGCCTGCGCGGCCGCTCCCGCCAAACCCACCCAAAGCCAAGCTCCGCGCAAGGGCGCATCCAGCAGCAGCGCCCAAATGGTCAAAAAGGCCGCATAAAACCCCGCGATGGCAGCCACGTCCCATTGCCCCAAGGTGATGGCCGAGGTTTTCATGCCGATCTTCAGGTCGTCATCGCGGTCCACCATGGCGTATTCGGTGTCGTAGGCCAACACCCAAAACAAATTACCCAAGAGCAAACCCCAAGCCAGTGGTGGAACATCGCTTTGCACCGCCGCAAAAGCCATCGGAATCCCAAAACTGAAGGCCACCCCCAACACCGCTTGTGGCATGGACACAAAACGTTTGGCATAGGGATACGCCAAGGTCACGGCCAACGCTGCAAATGACCAGGCCACCGTCACGCGGTTGGTGCTGAGCACCAGCATAAAGGCCAAGAAGGCCAACACCCCGCCCAAACCCAGCGCCTCTTTCACGCCCAGACGCCCACTCGTCACCGGTCGCTGCGCCGTGCGCTTGACATGCTTGTCAAAGTCGCGGTCGGCTACATCGTTGACACAACAACCCGCACTGCGCATCAAAATGGTACCCAGCGTGAACACCGCGACCAAATGCCAGCCCGGGAAACCGTCAGCGGCCACCCACAAGGCAGACAAAGTGGGCCACAGCAACAACAACCAACCGGCAGGTCGGTTCCAGCGTATCAGGTCGAGGTAAAGCTTGAGTCGGTCGGTCATTCACGAATTATCCTTCCCCCATCCTGTGATGCGTCGCCTGCGGACTCAAGCCATCGGCCCGGCCGCAAACGACATCACCAAGAATCAGAACCGGTAACCCAAGCCGACCGCATACAAAATAGGGTCCACCTTCAAGCGACCGATGCTGCTGCCCGCTGCATAGACATCGCTTCGGATGTAAGCCTTCTTCACATCCAAGTTGATCGACCAATTACGATCGAGCGGGATGTCCAGTCCGGCCTGAAACGCCCAACCCCAACTGTGACTGTCCAAACTCACCCCTTCAGGCAAGGCTACACCACTGAAATGTGTGTAATTGATGCCCGCACCCAGATAGGGTTTGATGCCCTGCACATCGGTGAAGTGGTATTGCAACAGCAAGCTGGGCGGCAGGTGTTTGAAAGAGCCAATCTCGCTGCCATTGGCATACACCGTCTGTTTTTGGGGCGTCGTCAAAACCAACTCGGCCGCCAAGTTGGGGCTCAGGAAGTATGTGACATCCACCTCACCAAAAGTTTTGTTGTTGATCGACAAGCCCAAGGGCGTTGAGTCCTTGTTGCTGCTGTCCAGGTGCACGGATCGCACGCGAACCATCCAAGGGCTTTCTCCAGATGCCTGGGCATAAGCTCCGGTCACTGCGCCTGCAGCCACAATTGCCGCCATCACTATGTGTTTTTTCATGTTGTCATTCCTTATGAATGAGAGAAAAGCCTCTCCATTTCATTTGAATGGGTCATAGCCATCGTCAATTTGTCTCAAGTCAAATCGCCACATAGCGATTGACACCAAACACCGGCCTTTGCGGCGCATCAAAAGTAAGTGTCTGTTTTTGTCGATATGTGTGCTGACGCACAGCTCTAGGCTCATAAATTGTGAACCAGTCAGCTCAAACACGCGTTGCTGCGGCGCAGGTTGCTTCAATTGACATCATCTGGGTTGTTTTTATGATTGTGGTCTCTGAGATCAAAACTTTAATGACCTGCCCAAGCTTGGATCAAGGTTTCGTCAACGCTGAAGTACTCATCTGAGAGGAGATCTTGCTCCTTGGCCTGATCTACGATCTGGTTGAGAAGTTCCACCATCACATCACGCGCATTCAGACATTGGCGTCATCTGTCCACATTCCGGCTCCCAAAGCCGTCATCAAGAAATGTAGCCCGGTGATACGCAAATCCGGCGTGACCCCAAACTGATATACACGGCCTGAAAACTTTGAAATTGCCAACAGGTTCGCCTAAATCTTTTAGTGGATGTTCAGAGCCGATCGTGTTCACCCATTGTCCTTGGCACCAATGACCAATTGCCCCCACGATCAGTGAATACCCTCTGTGTACATGCGCCTTGAAGTGCTTCAATCTTGAAGTTTCATTCCATTCCATGTCTTGAGGAGCTACGATCCATGACCACCCGTCGCCAATTGATGCAAGGCGCTGCCGCCAGCCTGTTGGGCTTGACCCATCTGCCCAACTTTGCGCAGACCCGCCTGGAAAATTTGCGCATCATTGTGGGCTTTCCGCCCGGTGGCACGACCGATGCATTTGCCCGCCGGATCGCTGAGAAGATGCGTGGCACTTACGCCAACAACGTCATCGTGGACAACAAACCCGGCGCTGGTGGCCAGATCGGCGTGACCACCTTGAAGTCTGCGGCGGCTGACGGCGCCCACATCCTGTACTCGCCAGCTTCCATGCTGACGATTTACCCGCACTCTTACAGCCGACTCAGTTACGCTCAGTCCGATGTGACCCCCATCGGTATTGGGCATTCGACTGACCATGCTTTTGTGGTTGGCCCTGCTGTGCCCGATTCGGTCAAGAACATCAAAGACTTTGTCGAATGGGCCAAAGCCAACCCAGGCAAAGCCAGCATCGGCAACCCTGCTGCGGGCTCCATGCCGCATTTGCTGGCAGGTCGCTTGGCCATGTTGGGCGGCTTCCAAATCACCAACGTCCCTTTCGCAGGTTCTGGCCCCGCCATTCCACAAGTCATGGGCGGGCAGCTCGCGGGCATGTCATCGCCACTGGGCGATTGGGTGCAACACCACAAAT
>JBIKHW010000174.1:0-6981 GCA_044361935.1 Limnohabitans sp.
TGGGGGCGAGGTACTGGCCAATGGTCAGCATCTCGATGTTGTGTGCACGCATGTCGCGCATGACCTCCAGGATTTCTTCGTCGGTTTCGCCCAAGCCGACCATCAGGCCGCTCTTGGTGGGCACATTCGGAAACAGCGCCTTGAATTTTTTCAACAGGTTCAGCGAGAACTGGTAGTCCGAGCCGGGGCGTGCTTCTTTGTACAAGCGCGGCACGGTTTCCATGTTGTGGTTCATCACGTCAGGCGGGGCGGCTTTCAGGATCTCCAAAGCGCGGTCGTCACGCCCCCGGAAGTCGGGCACCAGCACTTCGATTTGGGTGGTGGGCGAGAGTTCGCGGGTTTTGCGGATGCATTCCACAAAGTGCCCGGCACCGCCGTCACGCAAATCGTCGCGGTCCACGCTGGTGATGACCACATACTTCAGTTTGAGCTGCGCAATCGTCTTGGCCAGGTTGTCGGGCTCGTTCACATCCAGCGGGTCAGGGCGGCCGTGGCCCACGTCGCAAAACGGGCAGCGGCGGGTGCACTTGTCGCCCATGATCATGAAGGTGGCCGTGCCTTTCCCGAAGCATTCACCGATGTTGGGGCAGCTGGCTTCTTCGCAGACGGTGACCAGTTTGTTGGCGCGCAGCACGTCCTTGATTTCGTAAAAACGGGTGGTGGGCGAGCCCGCTTTTACACGGATCCATTCGGGTTTTTTCAGCACCTCGGCCTGCTCGACCTTGACCGGAATGCGTGAGAGTTTGGCGGCAGCCTTTTGCTTGGCCATGGGGTCGTAGTTTTCAACGCTTTGGACTTCGCGAACCACTTGGCGTTCGGTCGGGGTATGGCTCATCGGATTCTTTCGGTCGCCGTTTGGCGGCAGGTCAGGGGGCGTTTCAGAGTCGGGCGGCGAGTTGGCCAGCCAGCACACGGGAAGCATCGTCCCAGGTGGTTTCAACACCGATTGTAAAAAGGTCCACGGTTTTCAGGCCGGCATAACCACATGGGTTGATACGCTCAAAGGGTTGAAGGTCCATGGCCACGTTCAGGGCCGCGCCGTGGTAGGTGCAGTGGCGGCTGACTTTGATGCCCAATGCGCTGATCTTGCCCAGGCCCTTGAAGGGGTCGCCCGCTGGAGCTGGGCCGATCCAGGCCGCGTGGCTGAAGGGGTCGTCCAGGCGCACATAAATGCCTGGCGCCCCGGCCACCCGGTGGCCTGTCACTCCGAAATGTGAGAGTGTGCGGATGACCGACTCTTCCAATTTGAAGACGTATTCCTTGACGTAGTAACCGGCGCGTTGCAGGTTGACCAAGGGGTAAGCCATGACTTGCCCGGGGCCATGATAAGTGACTTGCCCGCCCCGGTTGGTCTGAACCACCGGAATGTTGCCGGGCATCAAGAGGTGCGAGGCCTGGCCCGCCAGCCCTTGGGTGAACACAGGCGGGTGTTCGCACAGCCACAGCTCATTGGGCGTCTCAGGCGTACGCACTGCTGTGAAGGCCTGCATGGCTTCGTAGGTTGGCAAGTAGTCCACTTGCCCAAGAAGCCGGATGTCCATGCTCAAAGCACGATTTTGACCATGGGGTGCGAGGTCAGGGCGCGGTAAAGGTTGTCGAGTTGTTCGCGGCTGGTGGCCGTGATGCTGAGCGTCACGCCCAGGTAGTTGCCGCCTTTGCTGGGGCGCAACTCGATGGTGGCGGGGTCAAAGCCAGGGTCGAACTGCAGGGCCACTTGGCACATGGCTTCGGCAAAGCCGTCGACCATGGCGCCCATGACCTTGATCGGAAAGACCGAGGGGTACTCGATCAGGGTGTCTTTGCGCGGGTCGATGCCTGCTGGTGGTGTGATGGAAGCGCTCATGAAAGGGTCCGTTTTGCCCACTAGCTTAACGCCAGACGATGACCGCCAAAACCGCCAGCCAGCCCAAGGCAAAATTGGTCAGCACCAGAGGGTGAATTTGCCCCAAGGCTTTGCCCGCTGCGGGCCAATCAGAAATTGCCACGGCAGCTTTCAAGCGGCGAAATGGTGCAAACCAGATGTGGGCAAAAATCAGGCACATCAGCAGCCCCAAGCCCGACATGGCGTGCCAGCCTTTGGGGGCGAGCTTCATGTCGGCCATCGACAGCATCCAGAAACCGGTGGCCACAATCAAGGCAATCGAGATCCAAACCATGGCAAAAAACCGTGTCAGAACAGCGCACATCAAGCTCAAGCGCTCGGGTGGCGCCATCAGGGAAATGGCCACCGGGCGCAGTGCCAGAATGACCAGGGCCATGCCTCCCAGCCAGACGATGCCCGCTGCCAAGTGGAAAAATTTAAACCATTCGTACATACATTAGCCGATCTTCAACTTGAAAAGCACAGACCAAAAGAACTATCAGCAAAGATTGTCGCCGCTGGTATTGGCCGTATAGAGCCAAGGGCAATTGGATCTGGATCAAAAAAAGTAGGAGCGCACGGGTTTCTACGTATAATCGGAGGCTTTGCAGGATTTGCCTTGTTCGTAACCCGATGTGATTTGAGATGACCAAAATCGCCTCAACCCCTAAAACGGGTGTTCATCAAGACACGCCAAATGCTGCAGATGAAGATCTCGAACCCGAATTCAAGCCCCTGAGCGCCCAAGAGGCACAGGCCTGGCGACAACACAACCCGCAGGCTTCGCCTTGGCTCGTGCTGATCTTGCAGGTGGGGGTGGGCGCTTTGCTGGCGCTCTTGACGGGGCTGGTCACGGGTGAGTGGAAGCTTGCCGCGTCTTCGGCCTGGGGTTCTGTGGCGGTGGTGGTTCCTGCCGTGGTGTTTGTGCGGGCCTTGAGCCGACAAATGCGGCGCACCCAGCCAGGCTCAGCTTTGATGGGTCTGATGGTGTGGGAGTTGGTCAAAATTGTCTTGACCGTGGCGTTGCTTTTGGCGGCGCCCAAAGTGATTTCTGATCTGAGCTGGCTTGCCTTGGTGGCCGGTTTCGTGGTGACGATGAAGGTGTATTGGCTGGCTATGGCGCTGGGCTGGATGCAACGCAAATCGAAACCGACCTTTTTTTGAACTGATTGGTGATTTATGGCTGCTGAAAACGCTGGCGCACACGCCCCAACGGCTGGAGAGTACATCCAGCATCACTTGCAACACCTTCAAATGAACTTTTCATTTGAAGGCGTCAAGCAAACGAGCATCGTTGACTTCAGCTTGTTCAACCTTGACTCGGTGGTTTTTTCCATCTTGATGGGTGTTATCGGTTGCTGGCTCTTGTGGGCCGGTGCCCGCAAAGCCACTTCAGGCGTGCCCGGCCGCTTCCAGGCTGCTGTCGAGATCCTGTCTGAAATGGTGGAAAACCAAGCCAAAGGCGTAATCCACAACGCCAAAAGCCGCAAACTGATTTCACCCTTGGCGCTGACGGTGTTCGTCTGGATTTTCCTGATGAACTTCATGGACATGATCCCTGTCGACCTGATTCCACACATTTGGCACACAGCCGGTCCTGCTTTGGGTTTCAAGGATTACATGCGCGTGGTGGCTACGGCTGACCTGTCCACCACTTTGGGCTTGTCAACTGGAGTGCTGTTGATTTGTCTCTACTACAACATCAAGATCAAGGGCTTGGGCGGCTGGGCGCATGAGCTGATCGCCGCACCTTTCGGTAACCACTGGGCCCTCTGGCCAGTGAACTTCCTGATGCAGATGATTGAATATTTGGCCAAGACGGTCTCCCACGGGATGCGACTGTTTGGCAACATGTTTGCGGGTGAATTGGTGTTCATGTTGATTGCCCTGATGGGTGGCGGCTGGGCATTGTCGGCTACCGGTGTGGGTTTGGCCATTGGTCATGTCATCGCCGGTACCGTGTGGACGCTGTTCCACATCATGGTCATCACCTTGCAAGCCTTCATCTTTATGATGTTGACGCTGATCTACACAGGTCAAGCGCACGACGCACATTGATGACTCTTTTTCCCTTGTTTCTCGTTTCTTTTTCTCTTCACTTTTAGGAGCTTCTCATGGAAAACATTCTCGGCCTGGTGGCATTGGCATGTGGTTTGATCGTTGGTCTGGGCGCTATCGGTGCATCCATCGGTATCGCTTTGATGGGCGGTAAATTCCTCGAGTCTTCGGCTCGCCAACCTGAGCTGATGAACGAACTTCAAACCAAGATGTTCATCTTGGCCGGTCTGATCGATGCTGCGTTCCTGATCGGTGTAGCCATCGCTTTGCTGTTCGCCTTCGCCAACCCCTTCGTTCTGTAATTCACGGACCTCTTCCAGCAGAAGAAGGACACAACCGTGAACATTAACGCTACGCTGTTCATTCAGATGGTCGTTTTTGGGATCTTGGTCTGGTTCACGATGAAATTCGTGTGGCCCCCGATCACAAAAGCGCTCGACGAACGGGCACAGAAAATCGCTGACGGCCTCGCTGCCGCCGACAAAGCCAAAGCCGAACTCTCCAGCGCCAATGCGCGTGTCGAGTCTGAATTGGCCAAGTCGCGCAATGAGACGGCTTCGCGCTTGGCTGACGCCGAGCGCCGTGCAAACGGCATCATTGATGAAGCCAAAGCACGCGCCACCGAAGAAGGCAACAAGATCATCGCCGCTGCCAAGGCCGAAGCCGAGCAGCAAGCAGTCAAGGCCCGTGAAGCTCTTCGTGAGCAAGTCGCTGCCCTCGCTGTGAAAGGTGCCGAGCAGATTCTCCGCAAGGAAGTCAATGCTGGCGTCCACGCTGATCTGCTGAGCCGCCTCAAGACCGAGCTGTAAAAAGCTCAAGCCAGAGAAGACCATGGCAGAACTTGCTACCATCGCCCGCCCTTATGCCGAAGCGCTGTTCAAAGCTCAGGCATCCGATCTTGCTGGCACGGCCGCTTGGCTGGACGAACTCGCTGCCGTTGCTGACAACGCGCAACTGCAGCAGTTTATCGACAGCCCCAAAGTGTCCGACGAGCAGGCGTTTGACCTGATCTCCGGTGTGGTGCGCACAGCACTGCCCGAGGCTGGCAAGAACTTCCTGCGCCTGGTGATCGAAAACCGCCGTCTCAGTGCGCTGCCTGTGGTTGCACAGCAGTACCGGGCCCTCATGAATGCACAAGGTGGCACCGCTGACGCGGTGGTCTACAGTGCATTTCCCATCGACGCCTCGGCTTTGGCCGATTTGTCGTCCACGCTCGAAAAACGCTTTGCGCGCAAGCTCAATGTGAGCGTCGAGCTTGATGCTGCCTTGATTGGTGGTATCTGTGTGGTTGTGGGCGACGAGGTGCTCGATACCTCTGTCAAGGCCCGACTGGAACAAATGAAATCGGCCCTCACCGCTTGATGCGGATGGAGACCGGACATATTTAAAGAAAGAAGGAAAGAGTCATGCAACTCAATCCCGCAGAAATTTCTGAACTGATCAAGAGCCGCATTGAAGGGCTGTCCGCCAGCGCCGATATCCGCAACCAAGGCACCGTGGTGTCTGTGACCGACGGTATCGTTCGCGTCCACGGTTTGTCTGATGTGATGCAGGGCGAGATGCTCGAATTCCCGGCCACCGCTGAAGGTGCAGCCACTTACGGTTTGGCCCTGAACCTCGAGCGTGACTCGGTCGGCGCCGTGATCTTGGGTGAATACGAGCACATTTCCGAAGGCGACACTGTCAAGTGCACAGGCCGTATTTTGGAAGTGCCTGTTGGCCCTGAACTGATTGGCCGCGTGGTGAACGCTTTGGGACAGCCGATCGACGGCAAAGGTCCGATCAACGCCAAAATGACCGACGTGATTGAGAAAGTCGCCCCTGGCGTGATCGCACGTAAATCGGTCGACCAGCCTATGCAAACAGGCCTGAAGTCGATTGACTCGATGGTGCCCGTGGGCCGTGGCCAGCGCGAACTGATCATTGGTGACCGTCAGACAGGTAAAACAGCTGTTGCGATCGACGCCATCATCAACCAAAAAGGTCAGAACATGACCTGCGTTTACGTCGCGATTGGCCAAAAAGCCTCATCGATCAAGAACGTGGTGCGCGCATTGGAACAAGCTGGCGCAATGGAATACACCATCGTGGTGGCTGCTTCAGCCTCTGAATCCGCTGCGATGCAGTACGTGTCGGCCTACTCTGGCTGCACGATGGGTGAATACTTCCGCGACCGCGGCGAAGACGCTTTGATCGTTTATGACGATCTGTCCAAGCAAGCCGTGGCTTACCGTCAAGTGTCGCTGTTGCTGCGCCGCCCACCAGGCCGCGAAGCCTACCCTGGCGACGTGTTCTATCTCCACAGCCGTCTGCTCGAGCGTGCAGCCCGCGTGAACGCCGACTACGTCGAAGCCTTCACCAAAGGTGCCGTGACTGGCAAAACAGGTTCATTGACCGCATTGCCGATCATTGAGACCCAAGCTGGTGACGTGTCCGCTTTCGTGCCTACCAACGTGATTTCGATCACCGATGGTCAGATCTTCTTGGAAACCTCGTTGTTCAACGCCGGTATCCGCCCTGCGATCAACGCCGGTATCTCGGTGTCTCGCGTCGGTAGCTCTGCTCAGACCAAGATCATCAAAGGCCAGTCCGGCGGTATTCGTACCGATCTGGCTCAGTACCGTGAATTGGCTGCGTTTGCACAGTTTGCTTCCGATCTGGACGAGTCCACACGCAAGCAACTCGACCGCGGTGCCCGCGTGACCGAATTGCTCAAGCAAGCCCAGTACAGCCCGCTGTCCATCAGCCTGATGGGTGCCAGCCTGTTTGCCGTGAACAAAGGTTTCATGGACGACATCGACGTCAAGAAAGTCTTGGCTTTTGAGCACGGCTTGCACGCTTACCTGAAGGACTCGTGCGCCGCATTGTTGGGCAAGATCGAAAGCTCCAAAGCGTTGGACAAAGAGGCGGAAGCCGAATTGCACGCCGCCGTGGGCGCTTTCAAGAAAAGCTTTGCTTAATTTCCACCTGATCAAAAGGAGCCTCTGATGGCATCGGGCAAGGAACTACGCACCAAGATCAAATCGGTGGAAAACACCAAGAAGATCACCAAGGCCATGGAG
>JBIKHW010000175.1:0-6965 GCA_044361935.1 Limnohabitans sp.
GGCATGGATTCGGGCAAGCACTCGTGCTCACTGCAGCTGGGCAGCCCCGGCGTGCTGCACGGCAACCGCACTTACATTTTGCAAGACGAAAACGGTCAGATCACCGAAACCCACAGCGTGAGCGCGGGCCTGGACTACCCCGGCGTCGGCCCCGAGCATGCCTTCTTGAAGGACATCGGCCGCGCCGAGTACGTGGGCATCACCGACAAAGAAGCACTCGAAGCCTTCCACTACCTGTGCCGCACCGAGGGCATCATCCCCGCCCTCGAATCGAGCCACGCCGTGGCCTATGCCATGAAACTGGCCAAAACCATGCGCACGGACCAGTCCATCTTGATCAACCTGTCGGGCCGTGGCGACAAGGACATCGGCACCGTGGCCGATTTGTCGAACGCCGATTTTTATTGCCGCCCCAGCTGCCAAGGCCAGTCGGTTAAAGGCGGCGAGCAGCCCGTGAACTTTGTGAAGTAAGAGCCCCACATGAGCCGCATCGACGCCACCCTCTCCGCCCTGAAATCTCATGGCCGCAAAGCCCTGATCCCGTATGTCACGGCAGGCTTCCCCCAAAAAACCACCACCGTGCCTCTGATGCACGCCATGGCCGAAGCCGGGGCCGACATCATCGAGCTGGGGGTGCCGTTTTCGGACCCCTCGGCCGACGGCCCCGTGATCCAAAAGGCCGGCGACAAAGCTTTGGCTCTGGGCATTGGCACGGTGCAGGTGCTGGCCATGGTGCGTGAATTTCGCCAAACCAACACCATCACGCCCGTGGTGCTGATGGGTTACGCCAACCCGGTAGAGCGCTACGACCAAAAACACGGCGCTGACAGCTTCATCCGCGACGCCTCGGCAGCGGGTGTGGACGGCGTGCTGATCGTGGACTACCCGCCCGAAGAATGCGTGGAATTTGCCGCCAAGCTGCGCGCCCACAGCATGGACCTGATCTTTTTGCTGGCCCCTACCAGCACCGACGAGCGCATGCAGCAAGTGGCGCAAGTGGCCAGCGGCTATGTGTATTACGTTTCGCTCAAGGGCGTGACCGGCTCCGGCACGCTCGACACCGACGCGGTCGAAGCCATGCTGCCGCGCATCCGCCAGCATGTGAGCGTGCCCGTTGGCGTGGGGTTTGGCATCCGCGACGCCCACACGGCCAAAGCCATCAGCCGCGTGGCCGATGCGGTGGTGATCGGCTCGCGCCTGATCCAGCTGATCGACGCGGCCCCTGCCGATCAGGTCAACACGGTGGCCTCCGACTTTTTGCGTGGCATCCGCCAGGCACTGGACGCCTGAACAGGGCTGCCGCCGTTTCAACGATAATTCGCCGCACAAGGAGGAACCCCGATGAGTTGGCTTGAAAAACTGCTCCCCCCAAAGATCCAGCACACCGACCCGGCCGACCGCCGCACGGTGCCCGAGGGCTTGTGGGTCAAATGCCCCAGCTGCGAAACGGTGCTCTACAAGACCGACTTGGAAGAAAACCAAAACGTCTGCCCCGGCTGCTCGCACCACATGCGCATCGGTGCCCGCGCCCGCCTAAACGCCTTTCTCGACGGCGAGGGCCGTCACGAAATTGGTCAGGAAGTGGTGCCGGTGGACCCTCTCAAGTTCAAAGACAGCCGCAAGTACCCCGAGCGCCTGAAAGAGGCCATGGACAACACCGGGGAGACCGATGCCCTGGTGGTCATGGGCGGCGCCGTCCACAGCATCAACCTGGTGGCCGCCTGCTTCGAATTCGACTTCATGGGCGGCTCCATGGGTTCGGTCGTGGGCGAGCGTTTTGTGCGCGGCGTGGAAACCGCCATCGCGCAAAAAGTGCCGTTTGTGTGCTTCACCGCCACGGGCGGTGCCCGCATGCAAGAGGGCCTGCTCTCCCTCATGCAAATGGCCAAGACCAACGCCGCCCTGACCCGCCTGGCCAAAAAAGGTCTGCCCTACATCAGCGTGTTGACCGACCCGACCATGGGCGGTGTGTCGGCCGGTTTTGCCTTCTTGGGTGACGTGGTGATTGCCGAGCCCAAAGCCCTGATCGGTTTTGCGGGCCCCCGCGTGATCGAAAGCACCGTGCGCGTGACCTTGCCTGAAGGCTTCCAGCGTGCCGAGTTCTTGCAATCCAAGGGCGCGGTGGACTTCATCTGCGACCGCCGCGAACTGCGCAGAACCATCGCCAGCACGCTGGCCATGCTGCAGCGCCAGCCGGCAGACGCGGTCAGCTGAGTAGACCGACTCCCCAAAAACAAAGGCCCTCCTGAGAGGGCCTTTGTTTTTGGGGAAAAGCTTTCAAGGATTCAGTGCATCCAGCCCATTTGCAGCGAGGCCAACACCATGCCGATCAATTGCAAGACCACCAACAAGGCGATGGGTGACAAATCCACCCCCCCGATCAGGGGCACCACCCGCTGGAAAGGCCTCAAAAAGGGCTGACTCAAGCGAGCCGCCAGGCTGTACATGGGTGAGCCGGGGTTGACCCAGGACATCACCGCCAACACCAGCACCAGCGCACTCAGGGCCGACACCACCAGCTGGGCCATGCCCACCAGACCGACCAGCGGCAGCAAAGCCAATGCCCCCTGCCCGCCCGCGACCAGCCACAACAAGGTGTACTGCACCAGCTTGATGAGGAAGGCCCCCACCAAACTCGACAAATCCCAGGCCGACCATGGCGGAATCACCCGGCGCAGCGGCAAAACCAACCAGTCGGTGACCGCAAACACAAATTGGCCCAAAGGCTGGTGAAAAGAAATACGCTGCCATTGCATCAAAAAACGCAACAGACAAGTGCCTGCGACCAGGCCCGCCACCACATCCAACACCAAGCTCACCATCTGGAACAACATCGTTTTTCTCCTGCTCGTGCGATGATACCCAGATGCCCGATCGCGACACCCCTTCCCCGCAAGCCCTGACCGAATTGCCGCTGTTCCCGCTGGGCACCGTGCTGTTCCCGGGCGCTTTGTTGCCTTTGCAATTGTTTGAGCTGCGCTACCTGCAGATGATTGGCGAATGCGAGCGCCAAGGCACAGGTTTTGGCGTGGTCACGCTTACCCAAGGCCGCGAGGTGCACCGACCCGGCCAAGCGGCCGAACAGTTTGAAGCCATGGGTACCCGGGTACAGATCGAACGCATCGAGCGGCCCCAGCCCGGCCTGGTGATGGTCTGGTGCCGTGGCGTTGAGAAATTCCGCATTGAGGCGACACAGCAGCGCAGCGACGGCCTGTGGATGGGGCGCGTACAGCCCCTGCCGCCCGAGCCCGCGGTTCAGGTTCCCGAAGACCTGCAGCACCTGTCGACACAAATGCACCAGGCCCTGACCCAGCTGAGCGAACAAGCCAGCGTGGTGCCTCACTGGGCCGAGGCCTGGCGGCTGCAGGACTGCAGCTGGTTGTCCAACCGCTGGGGCGAGTTGCTGCCCTTGCCTCTGCAGATGAAATACCGGCTGTTTGCCCTGCAAGAACCCCTGATGCGGCTCGAGCTGGTGGGCGACATGGTGGCCCCTGCCGACACGACGCCACAACGGCCCGGCCAGAAGCCCCCCACAAACTCATAAAATAGAGGGCTTTGCGCCCTCGCGCACCCCACAACCCCGGATCGGGCGGCGTCCACGCGCCACGGTCCCCACTGCACCTCGCCATGTCTGACACGACTGCTCAAGCCCCCGCCGCTCCTGCACAAGATGAAAACCAACTGATCGCCGAGCGCCGCGAGAAGCTCAAAGCCATGCGCCAAGCGCAAGCCGAAGGCAAAGGCGTGGCCTTTCCCAACGACTTCAAGCCTGAGCACCACGCCGCCAACCTGCACCAAGCGCATGGCGACAAAGAAGCCGAAGCCCTGAACGGCGAAGGCGTGGCCAAAACCATGGCCAAAGTCGCAGGCCGCATGATGCTCAAGCGCGTCATGGGCAAAGCCAGCTTTGCCACGCTGCAAGACGCCACGGGCCGCATCCAGGTCTATGTGACACGCGACGACGTGGGTGAAGACCTTTACGCCCTGTTCAAACACTGGGACCTGGGCGACATCGTGGGCGTAGAAGGCCATTTGTTCAAAACCCGCACGGGCGAATTGTCGATCCACGCGACAAGCATCCGCATGCTCACCAAGAGTCTGCGCCCCATGCCCGACAAGTTCCACGGTGTGGCCGATCAAGAAGTGAAGTACCGCCAGCGCTATGTGGACCTGATGACCGACGAAGCTGCCCGAAAGCGCTTTGCGGCCCGCAGCAAGGCCGTCAGCGGCATCCGCGAGTTCATGGTCCAACACGGCTTTTTGGAAGTCGAAACACCCATGCTGCACCCCATTCCCGGTGGTGCCAACGCCAAGCCCTTTGTGACACACCACAACGCGCTGGACCAAGAGATGTTCTTGCGCATCGCGCCCGAGCTCTACCTCAAGCGTCTGTTGGTGGGTGGTTTTGAGCGCGTCTTCGAGATCAACCGCAACTTCCGCAACGAAGGCATCTCGGTGCGCCACAACCCCGAGTTCACCATGATGGAGTTCTACGCGGCCTACTGGAACTACCAAGACCTAATGGGTTTTACCGAAAGCCTGATCCGCGACGCGGCCATGACCGCTGCGGGCACTTTGGACCTGACCTACAACGGCAAGCCGGTCGACCTGAACAAGCCGTTTGCCCGCATGACGATCCGCGAAGCCATCGTCAAACACACCGAAGCCGGTGACAACGTGGACAACGCCGAATGGCTGACCAACGCCCTGAAAAAGCTGGGCATGAGCGAAGCCAAAGACAAGCTGTCCACACGCAGCTTGGCCAGCTTGCAGGTGTTTTACTTTGAGGAAACCGTGGAAGACAAGCTCTGGGAGCCGACCTTCATCATGGAGCACCCCACCGAGATCAGCCCGCTGGCCCGTGCTAACGACAGCCGCCCCGAAGTGACCGAGCGCTTTGAGCTCTACATCACTGGCCGCGAATTCGGCAACGGCTTCAGCGAGTTGAACGACGCCGAAGACCAAGCCGCCCGCTTCCAAGCCCAAGTCGCCGCCAAAGACGACGGCGACGACGAAGCCATGTACTACGACCACGACTTTGTGCGTGCCCTTGAATACGGCATGCCCCCCGCAGGCGGCTGCGGCATCGGCATTGACCGCCTGATGATGCTGCTGACCGACAGCGCCAGCATCCGCGACGTGATCCTGTTCCCGGCCCTGCGGCACGTTCAGGAATAAAGACCTCCAACAACAAACCCGGCCTTGGCCGGGTTTGTTGTTTCAGGGGGTAGACCCGTTAATGGGGCTTGCGAGGCGGCAAGCGCGGCGCGTCTTCCACCACCTCTCGCACCTCCACATCCACCACCTGGTCATCGTGGGCGCTGTGGCGTCCCACGGGGCCTTCAAAGCCCTGCGAAGGCCCGGCACGAAAGCCGCCTTGCTTGAAGTTCTGGCGCATGGCGCTGAACTGTTGCCAGACCAGCACCACCTGGGGCTTGCGGCCGGTCAGCAACCAACGCACCGTGGCATAAACGGTGTAACAGGCCACGCCAAAGAGCAAGGCCACCAGAAAGGCCAGCCCGAGCAGGGCCATGAAAATTTTGGCGATCCAGTTCATCCAGGGTCCTGTTCAGGTCAAGGCAGACGGTCAAGCGCCTGCATGTAATCGGCAGAGCGCACCAGTTCGTCCCAGTGTCGGGCGGGAGATCGGGGCAAGAGGTTCAAGCGCCGCTCTTCGCTGATCTCGCTGGGGGTCCAGTGGCCCTTGAGCTGGGCTTCGGCCAGTTGGTCGAGCACCTCGTCCAGCTCGGCGCCACCGTTCACCGCCGAACGGTTGCACAGCAGGGCCAGGTCACAGCCCGCGTGCAGCGCGGTGATGACGGCCTGGGTGTAGCTGAGGGTGTGGCCGTCCAACTGGCGTGCGGCGGCCATCGACAAATCATCGGTGCAGACCACGCCCTGAAAACCCAGCTGAGCCCGCAAGATGTCTTGCAGCCAGCGCGGCGAAAAACCCGCTGGGCGGCTGTCCACCTTGCTGTAGATCACATGGGCAGGCATCACAGCCGTGAGCACACTGGTGAGCCAACGGTAAGGCTGCGCATCGTCAGCCAAAATGGTTTTGAGGCCACGTTTGTCCACCGGCAATGCCACATGCGAGTCGGCCTTGACGGCGCCGTGACCCGGGAAATGTTTGCCGCAATTGCCCATGCCCGCTTGCAAAAGGCCCTGCATCAGGCTGCGGGCCAGCAGGCTCACCTCACGCGGGTCGCGGGCAAAGGCGCGGTCGCCAATCACACCACTCTCGCCGTGGTCCAGATCCAGCACAGGCGTGAAGCTGAAGTCCACACCACAAGCACGCAGCTCGCTGGCCAGCACAAAGCCTGCCGAGGTGGCCGCTTCGCAGGCCTTGAGCACGCCCGAACCGGGCTGACCCTTGTCGTCTTGCGACCAGAGTTCGCCCAGGGCACGCATGGGTGGCAAATGGGTGAAGCCGTCGGTGCGAAAGCGCTGCACCCTGCCGCCTTCATGGTCAACCGCGATCAAAAGGTCAGGACGGATGCTTTTGATGTCGGCACACAAGTCGATGAGCTGCGCACGGCTGTGCCAGTTGCGGCCAAACAAAATCATGCCGCCCACCAAGGGGTGGGCCAAGCGGCGGCGGTCCACCTCGGTCAAGGTGGTGCCAGCAATGTCAATGATCAGGGGGGCGTGCAGGGTCATGAGGAGTTGATTCCATGTGGGGCGCCAGCGCGGCAAATCAAGGGCGCGAGGGGCTTTGGGTTTCGACCACGCAAAAGCTGGCGGCATATTCGGACTCGTCGGTCACGGTGATGTGGGTACTGAGGTTTTTGGCCTCAAACCATTCTTTCAGCACACCATGCAGCACGATGACCGGCTGGCCACTGGGCAGCTTGGCCACCTCACACAGGCGCCAGGTCATCGGCATACGCATGCCCAGACCAATCGCCTTGCTGAAGGCCTCTTTGGCCGAGAAACGGGTGGCCAGATAGCGCACACCGCGCTCG
>JBIKHW010000176.1:0-6924 GCA_044361935.1 Limnohabitans sp.
AACAAGGAAATTGCCATTTTGAATGGCTCTGCACCAGCAACGGTGAAGCTTCACCGAAGCCGTGTGCTGGAAAAGATGGGGTGCGCGACACTTTCCGAGTTGCTTGAGATGGCCATCGACGCTGAAAACCGAATTCTGGACATCTTTCAAACACCTTAGCCCCATAACCACTGCTCACATCACTTTGAAGCGCCATTAAAGATCTGCACTTCTCGTCGCAGACCCGATGCAAGCCACACCTGGCTCAGCGTGGCAGCGAGGTGTGACTCACATTGGGGCGGCTCACATCGTAGCCAAACCAGCGGCTTGAAATCGGCTTGAACGAGCCGTCTTGCAACAAGGTTTGCACCGCTGCTGACAAATGCTGCGCCAAAGCTTTGTTGCCCTTGCGCACCGCCCAGCCCGCCGACAATGGCGGCGCGAAAGGCGAAGTCACCTTGATCGGCAATGCATCGCGCTGAATGTGGTAATCGGTGATCAAACTCTCCTCCAGCACGGCATCCAGCTTCTTCTCGGCCAGCGCTTTAAAGGCCAAATCAATCGAAGCGTAAGCCACCACGGACTTGCCCAAAGCCCCCCGCGCTTGGTCCTCAACGCCCGTGTTGGCCAAGACGCCGAGTTTTTTGCCTACCAAATCGTCCAGACTCAAAAAGTCGCGGTCATCGTCTTCGTGCTGAACGCACACCAACTGGTTGGACGCATAAGCGCGCACAAAATCAAACTGTCGGCGGTTTTCCGTACTGGTGATCAACTGGTTGGCAATCACCGCAATCTCACCTGCTGCCAGCTTTTTTTGCAAGACCGCCATGCCATCCGTATGAATCTGCAACTCCAATTTCAAAATGGCCGCAAGGCGCTTGAGCACATCGACATCAAACCCCTTCAAATGGCCATCGACAAAACTAAAGGGCTTGTAATGGGTCAATACGCCCACCCGTAAAACACCGCCTTCCAATTCGGAAGTTTGGGCAAAAACAGGCAACACACTGGCTGTCGTGCACAAGGCCAGCGGCACAGTCAAAAAATTTCTGCGCGTCATGTTCCCGCTCGCTGCAAAAAAAGGCCGATCAATCATGAAAAGCCCCCTCAAAACAATGGCGCAGTTCATGGCCCACATAGTTGTAACCCGTGACCAAAGGCGTGACGACCGTGCACTCCTTTCTGCGCACATTCCAAAAAGCACAGGCCATTGGCCGCGAGGTGGGCGTTATTTTGATACCCGTGATGCGAGCGCAGTACTCATACCCATCCTGACGAACCAAATATTTGATCTTCGGCTGTGCAATCACCCGCTGAGATTCGGGCGCGGGCGCAAATCGCACCGTGTCCACCTGCGGCGGGCGCATGGTGGTCGTTTCACAAGCGGCCAACAAGAAGACGCCACAAAGCAACAAACCCCGTCCGACAAATCGGAACAAGGTTTGGCAAGCGTGCCCTAAGGCCAGGTACAACATCAGCGGGCCTGTAAACAATGCACAAACAAGTGCCCCAACTGCGAGTGCGTGGTCTGCCCCGTGGTCACGATGGTGCAGCGCGAGGCCTGTGTCTGCCAATAAACACAGCCCTCAGGACGGCTGACAAAGCCGTCCTTGGGGCTCGCCTGTTGGCAAAAACCACTGGCCTGCGGATGCACCAACCAACTGACCACCGGCTCCGCAATGCGCCGCTGCGAGACTTCAGGTGGGTTGAACATGGAAAAGTCGAGCAAGCGGTCGGCTGCTGCAGCCCCGCCGAAAAGAGCGCCGTATACAACGACCCCAAAATGCAACAAGTATTTGAACGTCACCGTGAAAAGAACTGCACGTTGATGTTTAAACCAAATTGATCTGGACATTTTGCTGAACAAACAAACTAAGGCCGAGGCCTTCGTGAGTGAACACCCGGTATTCCTGTCCATCCAAAGTGACCCCTGAATTGTTAGAGTACCAATCGTGGTCGATCGAGCCCACCAAATCGTCTAAGACCACTTTATCACCGGCATCGCCATCAATGCGCATTTGCAGTCGCCCTTGGTGGGCCGTTGCGTTGGAAAAACTGTTTTTGACACCCAAATCCAACACATCGCCCATGGTCAATTGAAGGGTGTGATCACCTTTGCTCAGGTCTACATGGTTGATGGCAGCCACATCACCCAAATCAGAAATACCATCGTACAACGATGCCATGTCCAACTCTTTGGGAGAAGTTGTGTCCAATGTCAACTTGCCGATGGATCCGATCAATTGGCTGCTGCCGAAACCAGGCGCAGGCAACACTGCTGGAGTAGTTTCATCCGGCGAAGCCATCTTCGCTTTGGTAAAGTCCATGCGCATGTCAGTATTTGTAATCTTGAAAACATTGCCAGCTATGTCAGTGAACTCCAGACTGAAAGCACCCTTTTCAAACGTCTTGCCCTCAAGATCTTCCAAGTTGAATAGACCTCCAGTATAGGTTTTAACGCCCGACCCGGTGTACTTGTAAGACCCTTGCTCATCCGAAGAAAACTTGATGGTCGAATAAGTCCACAGTCCTGTCTCTTGTTTGGCCCCAGAAAAGTCATAAATAGAAACAGAGCGGTCAATGACAAAAGATTGATCTGTCGCTTGAAGAGCGTTTCCTGCAGCATCCACCAAAACAGCTTTGACCGTGTAAGTGGTCGATTGTTTGTCAGCCCCCAGTTGTGTCAGATTTACAAATTCCCAGGTTTTCCCCGATGGCAACACATATTGGGACGAGAGGACCTTGCCATCAGCTCCAAACACCTGGACCAACACCCGATCACCGTTATTAACGAAATTTTTGTCAAATCCCCCTTTGAATGTCAAAAATTGGTCGTTGGTCGAATAATCCGATTGACTGGAGCCTGTGTCATCTGCAAAAGTGATCGGCAACAACTTGAGCGAAGCATTGGGATCAATCATCCCTCCGTTCTCTCCGGCACTGTTGTCAACAAAAATGGCCTGCGTATCCACCTGGATCGGATTACCGGCCTTATCGACCAAACTGGCTTGCAAGCTGTACTTTCCATCAAGCAGCGCATTGGCGGTTTGATCCCAAGACCATGTCCACACACCAGAAACCTCTTTTGGAGTCACGTGTTCAGTGGCAATGACCTTGCCGGCGGCATCTTTCAGGGTCAATTCAACAGACGCACCATTGTTCGTGAAAGCACTCAGTTTGCCCGTGTAAATGTGGGTCCTATCCTTGGTGATGAAATCGGTGCTGCTGTACCCAGTGTCCTGTGACAAGGTCAAGATATCGACGGTACTGGACTTGTTGGGGTCTTCGGCTTTGTTGGGCCCGAAATTGTTGTCTTTGTCCGTGTCAATGGTGACGGCCTGAACATCGGAGACCCGCGAATTACCAATGCCGACCAAGTTGTCTGCGCCATCGACCACCACGGCAGACAATGAATATTGGCCATCCGCCAGTTTCTCTTTGGCAGTGCGATCCCAACTCCAGTCCCAGCCTGTTCCGTTTGAAACAGGTTTGACATAGCCTGTGTCAATTACCTTGTCATTGGCATCCTTGAGTTCAAGCTTGACCCAGTCACCATTTTGGGTGAAATTATTCAACGTGCCGTTGAACAACAGCTGATTGTCATTGGTGTAGAAATCGGTCTTGTTTTGGCCAGAGTCCACTGTGATGCTGACAATGTCAATCACAGCGCTCGTATTGGGATCCGTGTCAGGTTCATTCTTGTTCGAGCTGGTGTCAACCTTGAACGGCGTGCCATCGAAAACAACAGACTTGTTTTTTGCTGCATCCGTGGCGGTCACTTTTGGGGTGTAAAGAGCATCCGCCAGAGCATCCACATCCGACACCTGAATCACAAACACGCCATTGGCATCAGCTTTTCCCGTGTAGGTTTTGCCATTCACCTCAACGGACACGTCGGCATTTGCTTCGGTTTCACCGGTGATGCGAGGCGTTTTGTCGCTGGTCACATTGTCTTTGGCACCCGTGTCATCGTCCACATGCAATTTGGCGGATTTGATGATGGGTGGTGTGTTGTCAGTCGAACCGCCACCGCCACCGCTACTGCTATCCACCTTGAAAGGCGTTCCATCAAACACGGCAGACTTGTTTTTTGCCGCATCCGTAGCGGTCACTTTGGGTGTGTAAAGAGCATCCGCCAGAGCATCCGCATCCGGCACCTGAATCACAAACACGCCATTGGCATCGGCTTTTCCGGTGTAGGTTTTGCCATTCACCTCAACGGACACATCGGCATTGGCTTCGGTTTCACCGCTGATGCGAGGGGTTTTGTCGCTGGTCACATTGTCCTTGGCACCCGTGTCATCGTCGACATGCAATTTGGCCGATTTGATAACGGGTGGCGTGGTATCTGGCGTAGCGCTGGTGCTAGCACCGCTACTCCCACCAGCGGCCGCCCCCAACAGCGCCAGCGGTGCCAACAACAGCGGATTCAATCCTGCGGCAGCGACCAATGCGCCTACGGCCGCACCGGAGGCGTTGATTTCTGCACCGCCCAAGGCCATGCCCACTTGGGTGGAGCCATCGGCCAGCAACGGCACGGCTGTGTTGCCCACCGCAGATTCGGGGATGTATTCGTAAAAGCGACCCGATTCGGCCTCGCCGATCAACCCGTTGAAGCCTTCTGGGGTGACTTCGTAATAGTCTTCAATGACCAAATCTGCCTGGCCGCGCCCTTCGAAAAAGACTTGCAGGTCTTTGCCCAAGCGGGTGGCTCGGATGTTTTCGGGGGCAAAGCCGGAGCTGGCGTCCATCAGTTGGTATTTACCGCCCGGCACGGCCTTGACCGTGAGGGCTTTGCCCGAGGTGCCGACTTGGGGGATGTCAACGAACTTGGCCGAGTCTGCACCTTGGTTGACTTTGATTTTGTATGTTTTGCTCATGATGTTTGGCACTCAAAATAGGGTGGTTGATGGGCGAAGGCTCAGCGGCGTGCGCCGGTGATGACAACCATGACGCGGCGGTTGGGCGCATGGCAGAGTTTGTTAACAGGTGTGGGGGTGTTGCCACAGCCAGTTTTGACCAGCTCAATGGGGCCTCGGCCTTCGGCTTCGATGACACGCTCAAGAGGGATGCCGCGTGAGGCGATTTGGCGGGCCACCACGTCAGCGCGATCTTGTGAAAGTTTTTTATTGAAGGCCGGAGAGCCGATAGGGTCGGTGTAGCCAACCACCCGGATACGTTCCACCGAGGAGAAGTCTTGGCGCAGTCTTTGCACCAGCGCTTCGATGGCGTTGTAGCCCGAGGCGCGGATTTCGGCTTTGCCAAACTCAAACAGGGCATCGGTTTCGAGGGCGTATTCACGCGGCACCTCAGGTTTTGGCTCAGGTTTGGCTACAACAGCGGCGGGTTCGGCACAGGTCAGGGCGGCTTTGGCGCGTGAAATCGTGTGGATCTGGCGGCGTGTCTCCATCATTTCAGGCTTGGTTTGGGCTTCGGTGCCGCTGGTGATTGACAGCGCAGGCGGTCTGCTCTCGTCGACCTTGAGGAACAGGGTTTGACCAGCTTTGAGAGGCAAGCGCTGTCCCGGGTCCTGCTTGCTGACATGCAGGCGCGAGGCGTCATCCAGGGCGGCTTTGATGTTCACGGCACCAGGTGCGGCACAAAACTCGGTGAACCCTCCACGCAACAAGGAGGCGTGGTATTGGCCGTTGAGGTAGATGTTGACAGGCGCAGCGTTGGGCACTTGGCTGCTGCGGTAAACAAAAACCCTAGTTTGGGTGGCGGGGGCGGCTAGAGCCGTTGTGTAGGGCTCACCGAACGACTCGATGTTGACCTGGGTGTTGGTTTGGGCATTGCTGGTTTGGACCGAACAAACCAACACCACACCACAGAGGAAGGCTTGGCCCAATTGGCGACCCCAGCGCCACCCCATGGAATCTTGAGATTTAGCTATTTTCATGGTGACTTCCTCAAAAACTTGTATGAATTCAGAAACTTAGAGCTGCAAATTGATCTGAAACTCCATGTCGCAATGATGCTTCAAGTGACATTTATGTAAACTAGCCAAAAAGCGTACTATTTATTGAATTTTTTAGCAATTACTAAACTTTTAAATTTTCAAAAGTGCCTTGGGTGAGGCAGCTTGTATGTAATGGGGCGCCAGCCCAGCAAGCCAACCCAAGACTGGCGCACCAAGTGTTAAGGGGCAGGACGCACAGCACCCATGCTAGAGTGCGCGGCCCCGCGTTTAACCCCCTCAATTGGCCTTTTTCCCGCATGTCCACCGCATGCAAATTTGCCCTTGGCCTGACCCTGCGTGGCTTGACCCCGGCCCTTTCGCTGTCACAGTTCAAGTTGATCGCTTTTGACATGGATTCCATCTTGATCAACATCGAGTGCGTGGAAGAAATTCCCGATGCAGCGGGACCAAATGCAGCAACTGCTCAGCGAGCGCTTGCGCCTGAACCCCGGCGCGGCCGAACTGGTGAAGGCCTGCAAGTCGGCGGGCATAAAGGTGCTTTGGGTCTCGGGTGGCTTCACGTTTTTTACCGACCCTGTGCGCGATCTGCTGGGCATTGACTGGACGCGATCGAATGTGCTGGAAGTGACCGATGGCGTGCTGACCGGCCGCATGGTGGATCAGCCGTGAGGCGACAATTGCGATGGTGAAGAAAAGCGCAAGACGCTGTTAAAAACCGGCCAACAGATGGGAGTACCCCCCAGCCGGGCTATCGCCATGGGCGACGGCGCGAACGACCTGCCCATGATGGGCGTTGCAGGTTTGTCGGTGGTCTACCACGCCAAGCCCAAGGTGCGCGAACAAGCCATGGTGGCCATCAATGAAGGTGTCTTGGACCGATTACAGGAAGTCGTCAAGCCCTGAATGGTTTTTTTGTGTCGAAGCTGAAGCCTCCGACCTACTGACTCCGTAAGGGCTTGAGCAAATCGCTCAAACCGTTGTGGTCAATCTCTTGCATCAGTTGTAAGAGTTGCCCGATTTCCCCC
>JBIKHW010000009.1:0-23628 GCA_044361935.1 Limnohabitans sp.
TTCATCTGGGTCATCTTGGCGTTGAAGGCCGTCATGATGGATGAGTTGTTCGAGAGGTTCAGATCCAGCGCATCGGCCGCCTCGAACGTCACACGGTTGGTGCCCAGCCCCTTGATGCTGCCCAATGGCAAGCCTTGGCTTAAACCAACCAGGGCTTGCAGCATGGTGGGCATGTCGAGTGCGAACTTGACGGCATCTAGGAAGGCCCAGTCGATGGCCGGCTTGTCGGGCATGGCGATCTTCCACACCATGTCGATGACGCCGCGCAGGGTCGGATCGTCCTTGAGCACCATGTCCAGGCCCGTGATCGGCGTGGTCAATGCATTGACCACATCACGGAAGGGCTCTACCGCCTGGGCCACTTGCTTGGCAATCGGCATCAGGAAGTCCATCACCGTGGACTGCAAATCCAGGCGGATGTTGTTGATCGAGATGTCTGGCTTGGAAGCCACACGCTCGCCCAAACGCCAATCCCAGTCGAGCTTGAAGTCGGCATTCAAACTGGGCATGCCCGTGACAGCCAGCGCCATGCCCAGGTTCAGGTGCGCACCCACGCCAAAGTCCACCTTGACCGCTGACAGGGGGCTGGACAACATGCTGTCCAGCGTCAGGCGGTTGGCCCTGTCACCCTTGAGGTCAATGCCCAAGCGGCCATTCAAACCGCTGGCCCGATAAGGCGAGTTGTCGCTGTTGTACAGGTCCTTCACGCTGGCTTCAAAGAACATCAGCTTGCCTTGACCTTCAAAGGGCGAGGTGACGTTCGGGTCGGTGGGGCTGCCATCCAGATAGGCCTCGATGTCCATGCTCAGCTCGGGGTCCAAAGCGTCCGAGTTGGTCACCAGGTAAAAGCCACTGGAGGCCGACAGGCCAAAGCCGAAGTCGTATTGCCAATCGGCACTGAGTGCAAAACCGCCGTCCACATTGAGCGACAGATTCGGTATGTTCAGGTCCAGCGGGATTTCTGCCCCCAGCGCCAGAATGCGCCCGCCCAGATTGGCATCAAAACGGATGGCGTCTACGCCGCCTTTGGGCAAGACCATGTCCTTCTTCCAGGTCGACACCCGCAAGCCGCTGGCGTCAAAGAACGCCACGTCAATGTCGTCAACGGTCAGACCGGCCTGGCCGTCATAGTCCATCAAGATGCCCAGACTCTGGAAGGTGTTGAACAGCGAATCGCGCACCAACTCGATGGGCTTGCCCGGGCCAGCGAGCTTGGTGCGCAGGTCTTGCAGCAAGCCACCACGCAAATTGCCAATGAGCTGACCGGCATCGGCCAGGTGGGTGCCGATGAACGGAATGTCCGCTGTCAGGCTGTTCTGGAAGAAGTCCTGCACCGTGCCCAGGCCTAGGTCCACACCGTTGAGCAGCAGGCTTGGGTCGTACAGCACATCCAGCGCTGAAGTGCCGGAGGGCACCGCACGCGCCAGATCGGGCAACGCCATCTTCAAGGCCGGAGCGCCGGTGGCGACGCCTGCCAGCTGGGCCAGCAGGGTCGACAAACCCTGGTTGCCCAGGGACGGATCGGTGTAAATGCGCAAACTGCCCAGAGGCACTTGCTGCGACAAGGCGAGCAGGTTGATCGGCAAATCGATGTCCAAAGCACCACGCGCGATCACCTTGGGCTGACCTTTGTCCAGCGCTATGCGCAACAAAGCCGGTGCAACGGTCTCGGCCTTGCCGTCTTCGTCCAGCACCACTTTGCCGTTGAAGGCACCCAACTGGATTTGGCCCGCGCTGAGCTTGATCACCAGGTCCTTCGCATTCAGGCTGGCCGTCAGGTCCAGGTGCGTGCCGGTGTTGGTGGCCTCGTCGTAGTCGATGATCTGCACGGGCGGCGTACCGCTGGCAGAGCCCGGCAGGGCAATGCCCACGCGCGCCACCAGGCTGGCTCCCACGGCGAACACGCCAGCCGCTTTGCCCGAGGCATCAAACAAATTGCCAAAACCGCTTGGCAAATCGATGCCTGCCAAAGAGGCCAGCGTCGCCAGGTCCAGGTTCATCTTGAAATCATCGCTGTACTGAAGGTCCAGCGTGAAGTCGACGTTCAGGCGGTGATTGGCCACATCCAGCGACAAGTCAAACAAACCTGCAGGAACGCCCAAAGCCTCTTCAATGATCTTCTCGGCTTCGTCCAGTGCGGAGGCCGGGGTGTCCGCAGCCTTTTCAATACGCGCCAGCAACTGGTCGCCAAAGTTCAGGATGTCGCTCATCGAGCTGTTGATCAGCGGCAACTCCTGCGTGTAGAAAGGCTGGCTGCTCACGGCAGCGTCCACCACATCGGCCACGGCACGCAAGCCGCCCACGATGTCCTGGATGCTCATGCGGCTCAAATCGGTGATGGCCGCCACATCGGGCAGGACGATCACCACATCATTGGCCGAAATGCCGTATTGGAGGCGCTGCGCCGCATTGCTGATGTCGAACTGGCTGGCGGTCACCAGTTGGCTCTGCGACCAGTCGAACAGGTTTTGCACATACAGACCCAACTCGAGCCCTGCACCCACATTGATGCTGGCACCGCCGGTCTTGACCGTCAGACCCTTCAAGCGCGCATAGGCGTCGCCCGTGACGTCGAAGTTCAGCCACTTGGGGCCTGTGTCGTGCAATTGCTGGCGCGTGAAGAACTCGCCGCCCACGGCGTCGGGCGCCCTGTCCAGGGTGGCCGTGAGCTTGGCGCCCAGGTGCACCTGCGAGCCGCTGCCCACACCACCGGCTTGCAGCGTGACAAAGCCCAGCTTGGCCAACACTTGCAGATCGGTGACATCGGCCGTGATGCCTGCAGTCGCCACGAAATGGTCGATGGCAATGTCAAAGTTGCCACTGGTCATCAGCACCAGGTTGAAGTCCACCCCCACATCCACACCGACCGAGGCGATGGCATCGGTGCTCAGCGACAAATCAGAGCCCGCTGCCAGGTTCAAGTTCAAGGCCGTGGAGAACTCCGGCAACTTCACTTTGGCGCTGATCGGAATCACCAGATGGCCGGTGTCTGCGTTGTAGCTGGCTTTCTTGTCGCCCAGCACGCCGGAGTTGTTGATCGCCGTCACAAACTCACCCAGGGTGCTGATGCGCTCAATGCGCTTGTGCACCGTGTAGGAGCTGGCCGCGTCGCTTGAGGTGTAGTCGCTCGACAGCGTCATGCTGCTGCCATCCACGGACACCGACAAGACCTGCAGCACCTGATTGCCCGTGGAGACGAAAAAGCCCTTCATGGAGGAAGCAAACTGCCCGGCCACGCCGCTGAGCACCGAGCTGCCCTTGGTGATGGCCGCCGTGCCGGTAGCCAACTGGCTTTGCCCGGGGGCCGCCACCCATTTCTGCATCGGCCGGTTGAAGTCGATCTTGTCGACCACGCCTGTTTCAAAGGCACCCGCGATGTCCAGAAGCTGGTCCAGCGATTTTTCAATGAAGGGCAGGTTGCCCAGACCCAGCTGAGACACGTCCACGGTTTGCAGGTAATCCAGCACATTGGGGATGGCCATCAGCACATCCTCGATCTTGACCTTCGAGAAGTTCGTCAGTTTGTCCAGGCCCGTGGCCTCGAACGCCAGAGCACCGGTCAAGGGATTGCCCGTCACCGTGACCTTGCCCGGACCCCCTGTTTGACCTGCCAGATCCACACCCGCCAAGGTGGCATAAATCGGCAAGCTCATGGCCAGCACGTTCTCGCCCGGCGTGAGATGGAATTTGCCGTCTTGCATGGCCAGACTGCCGCCCAGATCGAACTGGAAGCTGCCTTGCTCATACGCATTGCCATACTCGTCGGTCCCCAGTCGGCCAATGCCCACATCCAGCGGCCCCAGACGAGCCGCCAGCACCAAGCTGTCGGCTTTCAGGCTGCCCTGGAAGGCCAGCTTGTTCAGGTCAAAACGGGCCGACAGGCCATCTTGCCAATCAATGGCCAGGTCAAAGTCGACCTCGGCATTGATTTTGGCCTGCACATCGGCCGTGGCATCAAACTGCAAACCGTACTGCGCCAGGCCTGCACTCAGGTCCAGCTGCAGCAAGTCCGTGCCCAGCTTGACACTGCCTTCAAAGCCCAAAGACAGGCCGTTTTGGTCCAGACTGAAGTTCAGGCCCGCACTGACACCGGCCTTGGCCGCCCAGTTCGAATCCAGATAGGCCTTCAGGCCCGACAAGGTCGGCACGCCCAGCTCGCCGTACACGGCGGCAGGCAGACCTTCGATGCTGGACACCCAGGTGGGGTCCATGTAGCCGTTGATGTACTGCTGCACATAGTCGCCCATGCTGACCAGTGGCGACAGGTTCAGGATGTCGTCCAGCGACTTGTCGATCAGGGGCAGCTTCTCGCCGTTTTGCAGATCGGCCCGCGCCTGGCTCATCTGACCGGCCACACCCAGCAAGGCGGTGCCCAGACCGCCACCCAGGGACACATCCAGATTCGTCAATGAGAAATGCAGGTTCTTGTTCTGGCCCGCTTCTTCGGCCGAGAAATTGACAGTCAGCGTCTTGTCGCCCACCGTCAGGCTCTCGTTGATGGCTGCGCCCGTGTTGTTGAAGGCCATCGACACGTCGCCATACACCGAAGTGGCCGACAAACCGGGCACAGGCACCTGGCCATTGCCTTCGACCGCCACGGCAAAACCGCCGTTTTGCATGACCAGCATCAAGGCACCCTCACGGATGCCCGCTTTCTGATCACCCACATTGACCAGCGCGTTGATGCCCGAAGCGCCAATGACCGTCGAGCCATCGCGCACGCGCAAGGCAAAACTGCCGGTGCCCGAGATCAGCGGTGGCGCCAAGTCGTCGTTGCTGTTTTTCAGCTCGACCGAAATGGTGCCCGCCGCGGCGAACTCCGCCTCCTGGAAGTCCAGCGTGGTCACCGTGACCCCGCGCTGGCGGATGGCTGTTGAGCCATTGAGCTTGCCATCGGCGTCCAGGTCGCCCTGGGTGAAGTCCACCACACGGCCTTGCAGATCGCCCGAGCCCGGGCCGGTGTTGACCGCCAGGCTGAGCGTGCCGCCTTTCAGGCTCAAGCCCGCCATGCCTTGCAGGGAAACGCCTTCAGCCGTTGCCTTCAAGCCCACAAAAGCGCCCGCGCCTGCCGTGTCTGCCAGCACCATCAGACCGATGTCTGCGTTGCTCAGCGCCACACCCGCGAAGCTGTCAGTGCCAATGCCGCTGCCAAAGCTGGCCGTCACGCCCTTGGCGGACAGTGCGGTCACCTCCATCATGCGCTGGGTGCCATCGTCCAGCGTGGTGTTGCGTTGGCCCATGCGGGCCAGCCCGAAAGTGCCTTGCAAGAGGACCGAAGCGCCAATGCTGATGTTGGCATCGGCGGCCAGGGCCAAGAAGGCACCGCCTGCGCTGGCAAAGTCCAGTGTCATCGTGTCGGCCACGTTGTTGGTGACCTTGCCGGTCAGCACCTGGATTTTCTGCTCAGGGGAGCCCAAGTCCAGCACATCACGCGCAGCCGCGCCGGCCTGACTGCCAAAGACCTGATTGGCTTCCAAACTCAGCGAGTTGGCTTCAATCACCAAATCCTGTGCTTGCAGGCCCAGATCCTCTGCATCCAGCGCGATCTGGTCCACATGGGCTTTGACCGCCAGCCAGGAGCGGGTGTCATCGGCACCGGCATTGAGCGGACGCAGCAAGGCCATGGCCAGATCCAGACCCGTGACGTTGATGCCGCTGACGGATGCTGTCAAGTCATTCGCACCCACCACAAAGCCTGTGGCGCGCAGCGTCTTGCCGCCCACCACGATGTCGCGGTCCTGACGCGAGACCACGGCAGAGCCAGAAGCCGTGAGCTGATTGCCCACCTTGAGCGACAGGGTGCCGCCGACTTCGATGCGTTCGCCGCTGAAGTCCAGGGTACCGGCCACTTTGGTGCCGTATTGGATCGTCAAAGCGTTCACGCCGGACCAGTCCAGCGTGCTGGTGTTGGCTTGGCCCAAGGCGTTGGTGCCCATGCCCAGGTTCAAGGCCAGACGCAGGTTCTGACCGGACACATCCACACCGAAAGCCGCCGTGCCCAGCACGGCCATCGACTCGGCCATGCCCTGGACCGACAGCCAGCTGCGCTGGTCATTGAGCACATTCGATTTGGCCAGCACCAGACCGAAGTCCAGGCCACTCAAACTGAAGCCCAAAGCAGCCGCGTCAGCACCCGTGGTCAAACGCGCAGAGACATCGACGCCGCCAATCACCAGCGCGCGGGTATCCACAGTGCCGCCACCGGTCAGGCTGACGGTGCGCCGGGCGGTTTCAAAACCCAGCGTGCCGCTGAAGGTGGCCACATCGCCCACCTGCACTTCCACCGTGCCGCTGGCGCGCAAAAGCTGGCCTTGCCCGCCATCCATTTCAAGCTTCTTGAAGCTGTTGGCATCGGTGCCCACACGCACATTCACAGGCAAAGCCTTGAAGTCGATGACGTGGGTGTCGGCATCCAGGCCATCGGCCAGACCGTAGACCTGGTTGAGTTCCAGATTCAGCGAGGTGGCGGCCAGGATGACCTCAGGCAAGCCCACCAGTTCCACCGCAGCAGCTTGCGCCGACAAGGCCAACCACTGCACGTTGTCCAGCGATTTGCCTGCAAAGTCCGTGGCACCACTGGCCGCGCTGAACAGGCCCAGCGCCAGATCGGCCTGGGTCAGGGACAGGCCCACCGCGTCGGCGTTGAGCGTGTCCAGCGTGTCGATCTTGCCGTCTTGATTGGTGTCGACCCGGTAAGGGCCGCCCACGCCAAAGAAAGCGTTGACCTGGCTCATGCCCACGGCCAGTTGATCGACCTGGATCTTGGCGCCATCGGCCAGTTGCACCTCGGCCGTGCGTTTTTCGAAGGCGGCTGCGCCATCCACATACACCGACCCGGCAATGTCCAGTTGCACATTCGCCCAGACACGGATCACCTCTTGATCCGTGCCCTTGAGCGTCAGCGCCTGGGTGCTGCCTGTGCCGGTGACCACGTTGAAGGGCGTGCTGGCAAAGTCCAGCACACGGCCACTGAGCGCATCGCCCAGATTGATCTGCACGCTGGCGTCCGTCACCTCTGCCGTGACCGAGGGCACGCCCACCAAGCGGGCGGCGCCTGCCGTGGCCTGCAAAGCCAAACGGGTCGGCATCGCCTGCGCCCCGGTGAGCACCGGCGTGGTGAACAGCCCGCGCCCGGTGGCCGCTGCCGTCAGCTGCGTGCCATTGTGGTTCAGCGCCACCGAACGCCAGTCGATGCCTGAAGAGCTGTTGATCTGACGCCAGGTGACGCCCAGGTCGTTGGACAGCCAGATGCCACCGTTGGCCCCGTTGGCCGCTGCTGCGATGGTGCTGCCATCGTCCGAAATGGCCACCGCCGTCCAGGCGCGTGGCGTGGCCACGGCCGTCCAGCCCCAATCGGCCTGGCGGGTATCGGCCACATACAGTCTTTGGCCCGATGCGGCTGCCACCAGCACGGCGCCCGAAGTCTCAGGGGCCAGTTCATTGGGGATGCTGCTGGCATCCACCGACACCCAGCTCGCGCCGCTGGGCAGACCCTGGTTTTGGCGCGCCCAGCTGGTGGCACCCTGCGCGCCAACTTCACCCAGGAAAATACCGGTGCTGGCCGCCGCCAGCAAACGGCCGCCCGCATCGAAGGCCGCCAATGACTGCCACTGCAGGTCACGGGCATCGATGGGCATCGTCGCTTCCTTCCAGCTGCCTGGCGCAGCGCTCTGGCCATTGAGCATGCCGCGCATCAGGTCGCGGTCGCTGGCCCGCAAGACCTCGGCCTGGCCCTGCCCCACCACGCTCACATCGAGGCGGAAGGGATTGTTCTTCACTTTGCCGGTGAAGCTGATGACGTTGCCGTCTCCCCCCAGATTCACCACAGCGCCTGCTGCCTGCAGCTGCGCAGCCTGGGTCTTCACTTGATCCAGGACCAGTTGCTGCTGGGCAATCAGTTGGCTCAGTTCTTTGATCACCGAATTGTTCATGCCGAACAGGTTGAGCGATTTCAGTGAGCCCAGCTGGCGATTCAAGGCGTCCATCTGGGTTTGCTTGGCCGTGATCTGGTCTTGCCACTTTTGTGGTTCGGCAAAAATGGCCCGCAGCTTGTTGGCCACATTGGCCTGAATCTGGGCGTTGCTGGCCAAGCCACCGGTGCCGTTGCCTTTGGCCGTGAGGTCATTGGCTACCACGGTGTAGGTGACAGGCCGGGTGCTCACACCCGTGAGGGTGATCACATCGCCTGCGGCATAAGTGCCGCTCAGGGCCAGCATGTCCAGCTGGGCCTGCAATGCAGAGGCGGCATGAACCCAGTCGACACCGCCCTTGCCTGTGACTTTGGCTTTGAAGCTGGTCCAGCCTGCATCGGGCTTGTCCGAGCGGGCCTCCAGGACCACCACCGCACCCGAGCCTGTAGCCGTGACCACACTGCCCGCCGCATCATTGAGCGCCTTGCGCAGCTTGGCCGTGACGTTGGCCAGCACCTGCGCGGCGCTGCCCTTGACCTTGCTGGTCGAGGTGCCGTCCGAGGTCAGGTCATCGCTGACCACCTTGTAGACCACATCCGCAGTGGCCAGACCTGTGAGGGTGAGGATGTCGCCCGCCACAAAGGTGCCAATCAATTGGAAAGCGTCCTGACGCAAAGGCGATCGAATGTCTGCGCTGACGATCAGGTCGTCTTTTACCAGGGCCGCATCGGTGTAACGATCGTTGTAGGCCGATACCGTGAGCCAGGTGGCACCGCCATCGCTGGAGCGCAGAATGCCGCCACCGTCCACCGTCGCCACAATCGTCTGGCCATCGGTTGACACGGTCACCGAGGTGAAGCGCACGCCCTTGGGCGCGGTGGTGCTGGCTTTCCAGTTCTGTCCGCCATCGGTCGACAGCCACAAAGCCGCATCAGTGCTGCCAGCCGTCAGATTGGCCACGGCCACCTGCAGGGTCTCGGACACGGCCACATCGCGCCAGTCGAGCTTTTGCGACAAGGTTTCGCGCACCATCTCGCGCTCGGCGGCCAGCATCAGCGCAAAGTCCACATCGGCCAGCGAGAAGCCCAGGGCATCTGCTCCCGGGGTGTCTTGGGCATCAATCTTGCCGTCGCTGTTGGTGTCGATCAGTGGTCCGCCGTTCAGGCCTGCAAAGGCCTGCAAGTTGGCACCCCCCAGGGTCAGCACATCGTGGCTGACCACACTGCCGTCATCCAGCCTGAGCGAGCGCACCGACTTCTCAAAGCCCAGCGAGCCGCCCGCGTAGAAGAAATCGCCCACCTGCAGCTTCACATCGCCTGAGGCGCGCAGCAGCGGGCCTTTGTCGCTGTCCACATCGATCACGCGGCTGGTGCCGGTGCCGGTCACCACCGTCAGGGGTGACTTTTTGAGGTTGAGCACCTGCGTGGCACTGTCGGTGCCATCGGGCACGCCAAAGACCTGGTTGGCCAGCACCTCCAGACTGCTGACTTCCACTTTCAAGGCTGAAGAGCCGACAAAGGCCACCGTGTCGGCGCTGGCTTCCAGGGCAAACCAGCCCATGCCGCCAAAGCGTGCGGGCTGACCGGCGCGGGCCGAGAACATCGCCAGGGCGAACTCGCCGCCTTCCATGGCAAAGCCCACGGCAGACGCATTGGGCGTGTCCAGGCTGTCGATCTTGCCGTCCAGATTGCTGTCCACCCAGTAAGGGCCGCCCACACCGGCAAACAGGTTCAGACCTGTGCCCCCCAGCGTGAGCCTGTCCACCAGGACCGTGCTCTTGTCGGCCAGCTCCACCGTGCCGGTGGATTTTTCAAGGCCAAGCGAACCGCTGGCAGACACAAAACCTGCAGCGGCCAGCTCAAAGTCACCGCTGGCGCGGATGGATTCACCCAGCTTGCCGTCCAGCGTGAGGTCGATGTCACTGTCGTAGCCGGTGGCCACCGTCAGGGCTTGGGTCTTGAGGTCCAGCACCTGGGTGGGCGCATCCACAGCGCTCACGCCAAACACCTGGTTGATGCGCACGTCCAGGCGCTGCGCCGTGGCCGTGATGCCCGAGACGCCCACCAGGGCCACTTCATCGGCCGTGGCCTGCAAAGCCACCCAGTTGCGCGCGCTGGCCTTGTCCCAGGCCAAGGCGAGACCGAACTCGGCATTCGTCACCGTCACGCCCATGGCCTGCGGGTTGATGTCGTCTTTCAGGTCGATCGTGCCGTCCTGGTTGGTGTCGCTGCGGTACGGCCCGTTGACGCCTACAAAGGCATTGAGCTCGGTGCCGCCGATGGTCAGCATTCGGGTGTTGACTTTCTTGCCATCGGCCAGGGTCAGCGAAACCTCGGACTTTTCAATGGCCATGGTGCCGCTGGCCGACAGGAAACCTGCCACCTGCAAGTCCATGCCCCCGGAAGCGCGCACCAAGGTGCCCCGCTGTCCGTCGTGTGTCAGCATCAGCGACTGGCCGGTGCCCGTGGCAATCTGCACCGCATCGCCCTGGAAGACACCGGGCGTGACCTCGCGGCGCACAAAGTTGATGACCTTGGAGGCACTTTCGGCCTCGCTGAAGCCCTGGGCCATGTTGATGTCGATGCCCAGCGAATGGATGTCCAGATCGATGTTGTCCGGCAAGCCCACCGGCATGTCGATGCGGCCCACACTGCCCGTCAGGGCAATCCAGCTCTTGTCCTTGTAGGCGGGTGAAGTCACCGGGTCGGCCTTGAACAGGGCCAGGCCAAACTCCACATCGCTCACGGCCAGGCCGCGGGCATCGGGGTTGATTTCATCAGCACTCACCACGCCGTCCTCGTCCAGATCGATGCGGTAAGGCCCCACGCCCACAAAAGCGTTCAAACCGGTGCCGCCGATGCTCAGCAGCTGGGTGTCCACCTTGGAGCCATCGGCCAGTGTGACCGCCTGGGCGCGTCGTTCAAAGCCCAGCGAGCCACTGACGTCAAAGAAGTCCCCCACACGCAGCGCCACATCGCCGGTGGCGCGCACGTATTGGCCCAGTCGGCCGTCCAGGTCAATGGCCTGGGTGCGGCCGGTGCCGACCACCACATCCAGCTTGCGATCGCCCGCAAAGTCGATGACCTTCTTGTCCGCGTCTTGTGTGTCGGCCACGCCTGACACCAGATTGAGTTGAAGGGCAATGTTGCGCGCTTCGAGGGTGACATCGGGGATGCCCACCACCTGCACCGCACCAGCCGTGGCCTCGAGCGCTGACCATTGCAGGCCCGCAGCCACGGTTTGTCCGGCACGCGGTGAGAACAAGGCCAGTGCAAAATCCACATCGCTCAGGGCCAGGCCCATGGCGTCGGGGTGGTTCGTCGCGTCGTATTGGCCGTTTTTGGGGCCATTGAGTCCCACAAAGGCGTTCAAATTCTGACCGCCCAAAGACAGCATGTCCGCCTTGACCTGGGTGCCGTCGGCCAGCACCACATCGCGGGTGGACTTTTCGATGCCCATGGAGCCCGAGGCCGAGATGAAATCCGCGATCTGGAATTCAAAATCAGCCGAGGCCCGCACCAAAGCGCCCTGGCTGGCCAGGTGCTTGATCTCGACCGACTTGCCCTGCACACCGGTTTCGATGGTCAATGCGTTTCTGTGATCGACCACGTTTTGGCCGTCGGTGCCCACGTTGATGGCCACCGCCATGCGGCTGGCCTGAAAGTCCATGAGCGGCACGCCGTATTCGGTGGCGCTTTGCGCCGTGGCGTTCAGGCTCAGCCAGCCACGCGGAGAAGCGCTGCCCGTGGGTGTTTTTTCCTGGTACAAGGCCAGACCGATGTCCACACCGGTCAACTCGAAACCAGCCGCAATCGGGTTGATTTCCTCTTCGGCCAGATTGCCGTCGTGGTCGGTGTCCAGACGGTAAGGACCGTTGAGCCCCACAAAGGCCATCAGATTGGCACCGCCCACCAGCCAACGTAGCGTTTTCGCAGTGCCATTGGCCAGGGTGGTGACCTCCTCCAGCGAACTGCGCAGGGCAAATCGGCCATCCACCGTCAGGAAGTCGGCCGCCTGAAGCGTCATGCCCACTTCGTAGCTGCGGGTGGTGCCGAAATAGTCGGCGTTGAAGAACATGCCCAGCATGTCCATGTCATTTTGGCCATGGGCCGTGATGCTCAGCTGGTCGGCCAGTGGCCGCTGCACTGCATCCAGCACCAGGGCAGAGCCCTCTTGCGTGAGCTGCAGCAAGCCGCTGCCGTCACCAAAACCAAACAAACCCGTGCCTTGGGTGAATTGACCCGACAGATCACCGGCCTGGACCAGCGCAAAGTGCTGCAGGCGCTGGGGCAAGAAGCCCTCAGTGAGCGACACATCGAGGGTGGCACCGTTGTCCATCGTCAAGGTGCCGGTGACTTCCAGCCGGTCGATCTGGCTGGCTGTGGCGCCCGACAGGCGCAAAGCCAGGTGCTGGTTGGCAGCAATGCGCTGGTTGCCCTCAATGCGCAACACGCCAGTTGCGCCGCTGCGACCGAAAGTGCCCTCCGCTGGAGCGCCCGTTGCATCCACCAGACGCAGACCGTTGGCCGCACGGATGACGATGTCACCCGCAGCTTCCAGCTCGGTCGCAGCCCCTTTGTCCACCGTCTCGGTGGCCGCCAGCGTGATGCCACCACGCCCGGCCATGATGTTGCCTTGCAGCACGATGCGCGCATCTGCGCCGCTGGCACTCAGGCGCACAGCGCCCGCGCCCGAGGTCTTGACCGTGGCCCCTTCGGCCAACGTCAAAGTGCCTGTCACATCGGCGCTGCCGGTGGTGACTTCAATGTGGCCGCCATCGGTGCTGCTCAACCCGGTGAGCGTGGATTCAGTGGCAGCCGCTGCGCTGCCCGCTCGCGCCAGGCTCAGGCTGACGCTGCCCAGAGTGAGCCCATTGCGCTCATTCAGGCGCATGTTGCCCGCGCTGCTGGCGGCCAGGGTGTTGACTGATATTTCAATGGCCCCAGCCACGCTGCTGACGGCGATGCCGCCAGAGCGCACGGCACCGCCAATGTCTTGGGCGGCTTGCAGCAGCAACTGCCCCGCCTGGACATCGGCTTGGCTGGAGTCGACGGTGTCGCCGTCGATGATGGAGCCACCACGGGCGATCAAAGCCACGCTGGCGTTGTCTGCCGTGATGCTGGACACGGTGATCGCGTCGCCAGACACCACACGCACGGTGCCGCCGGAAGTGCCTGCAGTGTCCAGGCGAACCGCAGCGCCCATCAACACCGAGCCCGCGCCGCTGACCAACTCGATGGTGCCGTCGGGATTGACCACCGAGGGCGCGTCGAGCGTCACGCGGTCCAGGTGCAGGCCGCCGGACTGCGCCGACAGCGTCTCAAAACCTTGCCAGGCCAGCAGGCTGACCCGTCCGCCTTGGGCCGTGACCGAGGCCACCGCATCTCCCTGGCGCTGGGCCAGCACATCGCGGTCTGAGGCGAGCAACACATCGCCATCGCCGCCCACGCTCAGGCCCGAGGCCTTCAAGCCCAAGCTCGATTGGGCCGACAAGAGCAAAGAACCGCCGAGCACAGTGGCACCCACAGCGCTGGTGCCTGTGGCGCTGTTCAAGACCAGGGCATCCCCGTCGGCACCCACACCACCGCCCACGGTGATGAACTGCACATCGCTGGCCACCAGATCGGCAGCCCCGGCCACAGCCTGGCCCAAAATCTGGCCCGCCTGTGTTTCCAGGCGGGCGCTGCCGCCCACGCTCAGGCCCGTCAGGCCCAGATCGCCCGACTTCGCCTTGAGCGTCAAATCACCCGACACATTGCCCGAAACACGGGAGAGCACAGCTGCGCCATCGCTCAAGCCCTGCATCAGCAGATGGACGGTGCCATTGCCGACCTGGGCACCCAGGAAGGTCTGCAATTGCAAAACACCGGCCTCGATCAGGCCGTCGCCAGAAGTCTGCACATCCACCGAAGCGTCGATCACCACCGACTGGGCACGCAAGGTGTTTTGCACCGTCAGCGTGCCGCCCTGCCCGGCCATGTCCAGCTCGATGCGACCGGCAGCGCCAGCCACCGTCACGGCCCCGGCCAAAGTCAAGTCAGTGCCGATGCTGCGCAGCACCACGTCGCCATCCACCTCGCCACCGGCCACTAGGCCAGTGACCGTCAGTGCGTCGGTGCTCAGGTTGTCCAGCCAGACCTGTTCGCCCGCCTTGACCTGCAAGGTCTGCACGGCAATCGCCAGACCCGCGCGAGGCGCAAAGCTCACCCCCTCCAGCCCCGCCAAAGGATTGGCGACGATGTTGCCCGCTACATCCAGCGTCAGGCTGCGGGCCGTGATGGCCGCAGCAGACTGCATGCGGCTCAGATCAGCGCCTTGCCAAACACTGCGTGGCGCGGCCAGGCCGCGCAAATCACCACCGACCTGAATCTGGGCATCCCCCGTGGTGATCACACGGGTTCTCAAGTCCATGTCCCCGCCCACAAGCGCAGCAAAGTCACTGCTGCCCAAATCCAGCGCCACAGCGTCGCCGTTGGCGTCGCGCGCATCCACGATCAGATGGCCGCCCACCTCAAGATTCAAGGCCAGACCCGCAGGCAATGGCCCAGTGATCCACAGCGAGCCCGACACTTTCAAGGTCAGGCTGCTCAGGTTTTCCGTCACCCCAGACAAGACCGCGTCACCGTCAATGGTGAGGGTCCGGCTGGTTTCGCCCGACACAAAGGCGCTGCTGACCCGGGCCGCGTCCACGGCGGTGACATTCTCGGTGGGCACCACCACAGCGCCCGACCGTTCACGGTCGGTGCTGCCGCTGCGCAGGAAACTCCGCGCCACGGCATGGATCAATCCGCCCGCCACCAGCGTAATCTCGCCCACCAGACCCGCTACCGCAATCAGCTGGCTGTCAGCGGCCAAGTTGATGTCATCGCCCGACACCAGTTCCAGCGTTTTCGCTTCAGCCACTTTCAGCTGTGCCTTGCCGCTCATTGCGCCTTCGGCTCGCACCGAGATGCCGCCCGTCAAGGCGTCCAATGTGCCCAGGCTCAGACCTGCGGCCTGGCCCCAGCCGTCCACGTCGGTGAAGCTCAGATCACCCTCACCGGCGCTGGCGTCCAGCGTATCGGCAGCCACCCGCAGCGCGTCAATGCCCGTTTTGGCATTCAGCTTGAGGTGTCCGGCCACGATGACCGGCGCTTGGCCCAAGCCCGCCGCCTGCGTGATGGCACCGCCCTCGGCCGTGAGGCTGACCGCCCCAGCGGCCACTGGCGTGCCGCCTGCAAGTCGCTCGGCAAGGCTGTTGGCCCAAGGCCCGGCCACAATGCGGCCCATCTCGATGCGGCCACCGGCCGTCACCTCCACGGCCCCGCCCGCGCTGTAGAGCGTGGCGTTGGCCGCCTGGACCATGTCTTTGCCCGCCAAGAGCTGGATTACCCCAGCTCCTGAGGTGCGCAAGTCGGCGTTGATCAGAATGTTGCCGGTTGCGCCATCCAGGGCGCGCAGCGTCAAGCCGCCCGAGCCGGCCACAATGCCCGCGCCACCTTGTAGGGCGGGGTTGCCCTGCACCTCGATCTGACCGAGCAGTGCCGTGATGGACACCGCACCGGCCGCGCCACTGCGCAGACCCGAACGCGGCCCTTCAAACAGCACACCTCGGCTGACCAGGCCTGCCTGGCTCACGGTGTTCAGTGCCGCAGGCGGCAAGTTGCCCACCACCAGACCGTCTTTTTCCAAGAGGCGAATGTCACCGTTTTTGGTGGTCGCACTGATTCGCTCTATCGAGGTGCGCAAAGCCGTGTCGTCGCTCGTGCCGCCAATGCCGGTCACGGCCGACAACTCGACAGCCGAGCCTGTCAGGTTCCAGGCATCGCTGGCCAGGGTTGCAAAGTTCTCTGCGCTTCGGATGCCACCGGCACCCGCCACCACCGAGATCATGGACCCGTCGATCTTCCAGGCACCGTCTGTGAGGCTGGCGTCCACCTGCCCCAGGGTCACGCCCAGAGCGCCTTGCTCGGACAGCAGCAAGATGTTGCCGCCTTCGGACAAGGCCTTGGCCGTGGCGGCCATGCTCAGGTGGCCTTGGCGAGCTTGGAAGACCAAGTCACCACCGCCGCTGTTGACCGTGCTGCCCTCACCCAAAGTGAAGCTGCCGCCACCGCTCAGGCTCATCGCCCCGCCGTAGGAACGCACCGACACGCCATTGGCCACGTTCAGGATGCCTCCCGTTTCTTCGGCAGACAGCAATGCACTGCCGCCGTGGATGCTGACATCCTTGGCCAGCGTGAGACCGCCCACCAGCACCCGCACCACGGCACTGGCCGCAGTGTCCTGGCTGCCCACGGTGAAGCCGACCATGCTTTCTGTTTGTGTGCTCAAAGTGCCACCCAAAACGGCATTGCCGCCTGTGGTGGTCTCGATGTCATCGACGGACTTGAATGTCACGTCCACTGCCCCGAGCGCCAGCGCCCGGCTGGCCTGCAGCGAGACCGACGCACCGGCCCGCAAGGCCAGCACATCAACCCCGATTTCCAGGTTGTCCTGACGTCGGCCAATCTGACCCACGCCAGCGCCCACGTCCACCAGGAGCTGGCCTGCAACGACGTCATCGGCCACGTCGTCCAGCACTTCGCTGAGACTGCCACCGGCCAGCAGGGCCACGGTGCCATCGCCCGCATCGATGCGCTCGAGCACGATGTCCTTGAGCACCTGCAGGCGCAAATGGCCTGCGGGTTTTTCGGTGTTGGCGCGTGCGGCCAGCACGATGCTGGCTTGGGCCGCTTGCAAGAAAGAACCACCGGCCTGCACCAACAGGTTGCCACTGTGGTGTTCGATCGTCGTGCCGCTGTCCTGCACGATGTCGCCAGCCGCTTGCAGGTGCAAGGTGCCCTCGCCCACCAGAATGCTGCGCTTGAGGTGCAGATCGCCAGTGGTCGACTCCATGCGCAAGACGCTGTAAGGGTCCGACGCCAAGGTCAAGTCCGTGTCCAGCGTTAGATCGCCGGAGGCCTTGAGCAAAATGCGGGCATCGTTGTTGACCTTCAGTGCCGTCAGGCTCAGATCGTCCACATCATTGATCGCGATGGCCGAGCTGAAGCTGGTGTAGGTCGTCAGATCCAGGGTGTTGGCATCCATGCGCAGGGCCGCCATCAGCGTGCCCAGACTGCGCGGGTTGGCCAGTTCACCAGCCGTGCCTGCCGTCAGGCTGACCTTGTCACCGCGAAGGTGCACTTGGCCCGCATCTTCCGCACGAGCGGACGCCAAAATGCTGCCGTCCACAGCCGTCAACTGCACATCACCCAGCGTGGACTGCACACTCGAGAGCAGCAAATCGCCACTGACTTCAGCCAGCACCACATCGCCTGCCGCCTGAACAGTCAAAACGCCTTTGTTCCAGCCATCGTTGCCAGGCAGTTTTTGCCCATAGTCACCCAGGTTGATGGTGAGCGCACCGGTGGTGCTCTGGATGCCGCCGCCCAACACACCCGTGCTGCCCTGCGCCACCAGCCACATGTCCCCCGCGCTGCGCAACAGCGCCAGGCCGGTCGCACCCACACCGCCCTGGGCCGTGATGGCGCCCGCGGCTTGCAAATACATGCGGCCACCCGATGTGATGCCGCTGACTTGCAAGTCGTTGTCGTTGCGCACACGCAGATCGCCCGCAGTGGCCAGCACCACGTCGCCCGAACTGTTGACCGCCACCACGCCCGTGGCGTCGATGTTCACGTCGTCCCAGACCTGCAAAACCAGGCTGAGCACTTCACGGCGGTTTTCCACCCATTGACCCTTGCGCACCTCACGCACGCCATCGGTCGAAGCCAGCACGGGCACATCGCCCTTGGCCACTTCGGAGGCGTCCACCAGACGCCAACCCTCGATGGCGAAGATGCTTTCGGTGGACAGGTCAAAGGTCCCTTCCTCGCCTATCCACTCATAGCGCTGGTACTGGACCGAGACGATGTCGCTCGGTGAGGCCTTGGACATGGCGGCCAGCATGTAAGCGGGTTGCTTGTCCAGCTGGTCCGGGTCGATCACGGTGATGCGGTCCGTGGAGCGGCCAATGCCGCCTTCCGAGGATTGCGAAATCAGCGTGATGTTTTTCCCTTTCACATTCACCCGTTCAGGGCCTGTGGTCGCGGCTGCAGACGTGGCTCTATGCGGGTAAATGGCGGCCATGAGGTCGGCAGACACCGGGTATTTGGCCAGTTCCTGGATGCGATCAAGTGTGGGCAAGCCCGCCTTGGCCAGCTCGGTTTCGGAGAAACCGGCTTGGGCCATTTGCGCGGCCACGTCCGCAGGGTCCACGGTGCCGCGCTCATAGGCGGCGTCCAGAATGGCGCCATAGCGCGCCTCCAGCTGCACGTCGTAATTGCCCACCGACAGAATCGAAACACTCGCGTCTTTCCAGGCGTCGGGCGTGATCAGGCGCATGTCGCCTGCCGTTTCCTGAACACTGATGCTGCCTTGCGCACGGGCAGCCAGCCCGCCCTTGCCCATGACGGCACTGTCCACGCGGGCAACGATCGAACCGGCGCCCCCATCGAGCTGCACCTTGGCACCAAAAACCCGCGATGTGAAGGTCGAGCCATTCAAGCCATTGAGGGCGTTGATGGTGATGTTGCCCGCCGACAGCACCTGACTGTCTGAGCCGAAGGTGGCAGCCACCACTTGGCCAATCTTGATTTCGGCCTTGTTCTTGCCCGCGATTTCATGGACCGTGATGTTGCCCGTGGACTGCACGTTCAGGCGTCCGCGTGGGTCCGTCACGGTGAGGGTGATGTTGCCTTTGGCGTTGATGCTGGGCAAGGCGCCCACGAAGGTGACGTTGCCCGTCATCTCCATCGCGTCGGCGGCCAAGGCGATGGGGGTAAAAGGTTCTGGCTGGTCATCGTTGGCCTGCGCCAGCGGCGTGGCATCGCCAAAATTGACGCTGCCTTTGAGCACCATCTTGCCCACGGTGGTGATGCTGATGCGAGGATCGCTGGGGCCTTGGGCCGTTTCAATCGCGACCGGCAGATCGGCCTTGAGGCTGTAGGTGTAGAAGTCCTTCAAGCCGGTAACCGTGGTCACCTTGGTGGTGATGGTCTTCTTGCGCAGCCAGCCGCCGCCCGTGGTGGTCGGGCCGTCGATGGTGATGTCCTCGTTCTGGTATGTGCTGTCGAAACGGTCCAGGGCTTTCTTGGCCAGCCAGACCGTGCCGTCTTCCTTTTTCCAGGGGCTGCTGGCCGTGGCCTGGTAGGTGTAGACCCACTTGGACGCGTCAAAGGGGTTGGCCGTGACGCTTTCGCTGTCGAGCATGCGGGCGCCGCCCTTGAGGGTTTCGAGCTCTTTCCACTTGCTCTTGTCGCTGAAGTCCGTCAGGGGGAAGTTGACAGCGGCGTTGTCACCCACATACAGGTACAACATGTTGTTGGACACATCGCGCACTTGCGACTTGTCCTTGACCATGTCCACAGCCGCATTGCGTTTTTGTTCGTACTGCACAAACAAGTAATCGTTGCGGCTGAGATTGACGGCCAGCTCGGACTCCAGCAAGGGCGTGCCGTCGGTGAAGCGCGTGGTGGTCGAGTCGGCCTTTTCATCGGGCACCAGACCATCCCAGTCAAAGCCGAACAGGTTGAAACTTTCCTTCTTGTAGATCTGCAAGCGCGTGCTGGTCTTGGCCTGGCCTTCGGTCCAGACGTAGTAACGCCCCAGCGCAGGCTGGTAGGTCAGGGCATCGCTGGCGGACTGCACCACCGGGTCGCCCACAGCCGTGTAGGAGATGGACGAGACCGTGCCCGCCCCGTTGGCGGGCTTGAGCACACCCTTGCGTGTTTCCTGGGTGACCTGGCCGTCCTGGTAGGTGTATTTCTTTTGCTCCAGCGTGTTGCTGTCGGTGATGGTGATCACACCCACCCGGTTTTGTGACACGTCGATCTCGTCGACTTCCAGCGCGAAATTGGTCTGGTTGTCGATCACCACCGAGGTGTAGCCACTGGCCACCCGCAAGCGACCATTGCCGGTGCTCAGGATCGTGCCTGTGAGGTTGATCTTGCCGCCTTGCGGTTTGATCGGGTTCAGGCTGATTTTCTTGCTGCTGTAGTCAAAGGCACCGGTGACCGAAGCCAAGCCGCCATCACCAAAACTCAAGCCTTTCTGGATGTTGCCCTTGGCGTCGGTGAAGCTGACCGATTCGGTTGGGTTGAAGTCTTTGCTGATGGTCAGCTCGATCTTGTCCACCCCGCTTTGCACCAGGCCGTCGATGTTCAGGTAGCGGGCATTGATGTTGACATCGCCCATGGCAAAGACCTTGGCGGACTTGGCCGTCGAGGTGATCGAATCCATCAAGGACTGCAGCCGTGCGTCGCTGGCGTTCAGGCTGAGCGATTTGGGCAGTCCGGCGTTGTTGAACACGCTCTGGCCAAACACGGCATTGAAGTCCACGTACTGGCGCGGATCGCGTCCGGTGTGGTACCAGTCGTCACTGGAGAGGTTGAAGTCGCCCGTGGCCGCCAGCTCGATGGTGCCTGCGCGCAACTCGCCCACCACGTTGATGCTGCCACTCATGTTGGTGAGTTTGAGCAAACCGTCTTCGTTGACGATGCGCCCCACCACCTTGATGTCCTGCGGCGCTTTGGGCAGCGTGAAATCCTTGAGCGAGGTGTACCAGCCTGTGGGATAGGCCTCTTGCGTGATGCTGATCACGCTGTCGCCCACGGCATCTTCAGGCGTCAGGGCCTTGGCGTTGAAATACACAGCCCCCGGGTTGAGAAGCACACGTTTGCCGTCCACCATTTCGGTGCCACCGGTCTTCTGGATGCCGATGTCGTTGATCTCAAGACCAAACGGGGTCTTGTTGACCACGGTGATGTTGGCCTCACCATGGGCCACCAGGCGTTTGTCGTCGATGGCGGTCTTGATGGCCGCTTGGGAAGCGGTGTCCGCCTTGATCGAGATCAGCCCGGCCGAGGCCAGGATGGAAGGCATGCGCAAGGTCAGCACGTCAAAGCTGTCGCGTGCCGACACCGCGCCTGTGGCCGCATCGGTTTCGCTCAGGCCGAGCTTGCTCATCTGGTCATTGATGGTGGTCAGCAGCGCCTGGTAACGGGCTATCGCTTCGGCATTGCCTGCATGGCTTTGAATCCAGCCGAGCACCTTGGCGCGGTCTTCAAACAGCTGGTTGGCCACGTTGCCATAAACCAGCTTGGGCAAGGCCAGGTCTTTGGGCTTGACGATGTAGAAATCGTCGCTAAGCGCCATGGCAAAGACTTTGCCCTTGTCACTGCTCATGACGTCCAGCTCACGCCAGCCTTCGGATTCGGCATAGGTGGCGATGCGCGGGTCAAAGCTGATGCCTGCGCCCATGCGCTGGTACCAGCGGCCATCCGAAGTGCGCAACGTGTGGCCTGCAGCCACTGTCAGGGTGGTTTCGTTGCCGGTCAAGGCTTGGGTCGGTGAGATCACTTCCCAACGCTTGGTGTCGGTGTAATCCTCTTTTTCCAGCACCAGGTTTTCTTCCACGGTGGGGCCACCTGCGGGGATGAAGCGGTAGGCCTGACCGGCCACACCTTTGCCAAATGCACCCGGCACCACCTCGACGATGGCACCGTAGCTGACCGACATGGCCACGTCTTCCAGGTCCAGCGCGGCGTAGTGGTACTGCTGAGCGATATCGAGTCCCAGCGCCAGTTTTTCGGAGTCGGTCAGGTCTGTGCCGACACGATCAGAAGACAGTTTGGTCTCGTTGTTGACTTCATAAGGCAGCAACTGGACCAGTGTTTTGTAATTGATGCCCGCTTCCACCTTGACCTGATCGCCCAGGCGCACTGTGTTGTTGCTGTCCACATCTTTGTTGAGCACCGAGTCCAAGGGGAAAACCACCGGGAAAATCAGCGCTTTGCCTTGTGCTGTGGCCCGCTTGTCCTCGCCCACGCCGGGCTCGGCCAGCATGGCCACATTGCCCACGGAGCGGATGTTGGCCTTGCCGGTGACATCGATCAGGTTGTTTTCAATGACTTTCGAGGTGGCAATGGGCACGCCCACACCCCAGGCCAGCATGGTCATGTCCGCCTGCGCCGTGGTGCCCAACACGTTCGATGCGCGCGAGCGGTCTTGCCCGGCGTACAGCTGCACCTCGTTGCCCAACAGATCCGAGCCATTGAGTTGGATGGTGTTGTCCGACTGTAGCTTGGAGGTTGACAGCGAAGTGCCCAGGGCATAAGCCGACACCGACAGCACGTTGGCCCCCGCGGTCAGGTCGGCATCGGTGCGAGTGGACAGATTCAGGTCACCGCTCAAGTTGCGCAGCTTGGCCGTGCCAACCTTGATGTTCGAGACCATCTCGGAGGTTTGGTTGACGATGGCATTGGACAGATTCAGCCCGCCGATGGCGTCAATGCGCACTTTGTCGGTGATGTCGGCCTGGGCATAGGTGGCCACCGTGAAGTTACCGGTCTTGCCGTCTGCGGCGGACACCGTCATCTCAGTGCCATCACCGATCGAGACCTGAGCGCCGTACTTCTGGCCACTCTTGCCAATTTCGGTGGTGATGCCCAGCGAGGTCAAAGCGCCCAGACCGCCTGCGCCCGATCGCAGCGATTCACCGCTGGCCGAATACTTGTTCTTGTCGGCCTGGTTGTCGGCCCGGATGGTGATCGTGCCGGCCACGATTTTGCCGTTGTTGCCAATGGCAACATCCGAGGTACCCGTGAGCAAAGTGTCCATGGTGGCGCCACTGCCGGCCAGCAAACCTACGGCCAAGTTCAGGGCGGTGGCATCAAAGCTTTGCGTGCGGGTAGACCAAATGTTGAGCAAGCCCACAGCCAGATCGGCCCGGTCCCCGATACCCGCACGCGTGGTGCCCACAATTTCCAGGCTGGAATACGCGCCCGCAGCCCCCAGGAACAAACCGCCCGAAGAGGCGTTGGAGCGCTGGAACACCTCATCACGCGCGCTGGCCGTGAGGTTCAACACGGCAGCGACGACTTTCACATCGTCGCCCAGCTCGGCAATCACGGCCCCGGCATCCCGGGCCTTGACCGAGGACATGCCCATTGACGCGCCCGAAGACACGCTGAGCGCCGCACTGCGCGCATCGGCCGTCTGGTTGGCGGTGGCCGATATGTCCACCTTGCCCGTTAGCAAATGGGCGTTGATGTCGCTGTTGCGCACCGAAGCCTTGACAGTGGGCGTGAGCGTGTTTTCTGCCGCAGTCCCTGCGGCAGCGGCGGCCACTAGGCCAAAGCTGGCAGCGGCGGCGTTGACTTCGGCCTTGGAGATGGATTCACCCAGGGCTTTGACGGTGAGCGTCTTGCCCACCGTGATCTCGGTTTTGCCCGACTCGGTGGTGCTCAGCTTGTCCACGCCGCTTTGGTCAATCAGCGATTGTGTGACGGTGTTGATGGTGTTGAAGGCATGCGCCCCCCCACCAGCGACCGAGCCGCCAATGCTGGCGGCTACAGCCACGGCCACGGCGGTCGAGGACGAATCGATCTTGGCTTTGTCATAGCTGTTGACCGTGATGCTGTCGGCCGACTTGAGCAAGGCCTTGTCCACCAGCGCGGTGATGGTGCTGTTGATCTGGTTGTCGGCCAAGGACACGGACAGTGCCACGGAAGCGCCTGCAGCGCCAAAAGAAGCCGCCACCGAAACGGCGGTGACCGTGGTCTTGATTGTAGAGCGGTCTTGCGCGTCCACCAAGATGGCACCGTCCACATCCACCCCTTTGCCGGTGGTGTTGGTGATGGCGGCTTGCGTCTGTGAGCCCACCTGGTTGCTGGCGGCAGCGCCCGCGCCGCTCAAC
>JBIKHW010000177.1:0-6898 GCA_044361935.1 Limnohabitans sp.
CTTGAATTTGTGCGCTTAGAGGGCCTTTGGAAAATCGCCCGCGAAACTGTCATCAACAACTGACCATGAGTACCAAGCACTTGTTTGTCAAACGCAGCCCAAGCTTGCGCCGTCGCCTGTTGACATGCGTACGCTGAACGCCCAGCGCTGGTTTCCTTGACGGGGTGCCAGCCACAGAGCCCTTTGGGGTCCAAGCCCCTCACATCTTGCCCATTCAAGCCATGACCTCATCCCACCTCTTGCCCATCACTGTCGCCGGCGCATCCGGCCGCATGGGGCACATGCTGATCGAAGCCATCTTGTCCACCGACGACTGCCGCCTCGCGGGTGCGCTGGACATCGCGGCCAGCCCGGCGCTTGGTCAAGACGCCGGGGCAGCATTGGGCCGGGTCACGGGCACCACCGTGACCGCAGACTTGCATGCGGGCCTGCGTGGCGCATCCTGTCTGATCGATTTCACCCGCCCTGAAGGCACGCTGGCCCACCTCCAGGTCTGCCGCGAACTGGGCGTCAAGGCGGTCATTGGCACCACGGGTTTTACCGATGCGCAAAAAGCCGAGATCGCCGAGATTGCCCGGGACATCGCCATCGTTATGGCCCCGAACATGAGTGTGGGCGTCAACGTTACCTTGAAATTGCTCCAAATGGCCGCGCAAGCCATGTCCACGGGTTATGACATCGAGATCATCGAAGCCCACCATCGCCACAAGGTGGACGCGCCCTCGGGCACCGCCCTCAAGATGGGTGAAGTCATTGCCGAGGCAATTGGCCGCGACTTGAAAGACTGCGCCGTTTACGAGCGTTACGGCCACACGGGTGAGCGCGATCCGTCCACCATCGGTTTTTCGACCATTCGCGGTGGCGACATCGTGGGCGACCACACGGTGCTGTTTGCAGGGATCGGCGAGCGCATCGAGGTCACACACAAATCCTCCAGCCGGTCCACCTATGCGCAAGGCAGTTTGCGGGCTGTGCGCTTTTTGGCCACTCAGTCGCGTGGCCTGTTTGATATGTTCGACGTGCTGAACCTGCGCTGACGCGTCTCCACCCGAAAGCCGCCCATGAGCCTGAACGACTTCTTGCTGCACAGCGATGTCGTGAGCCGCGTCCTGGCGCTCATGCTGCTCGCCTTGTCGGTTGGCAGTTGGGTGGTGATCGCCTGGAAATGGCGTTTGCTCTCGCGTGTCACGCAAGACGTGCCGCGCAGCGTCGCCGCGTTCTGGCAAGCCGCGGGTTTTGACGATGCCCGCCAGCGCGTGGCCCAGTTTGACCGCGAAGCCTGTGTGCTGCCCTTGCTCGATGCCACCTTGCTGCCCTTGGGCGGCACTTTGGCCTCGGCGGGCCAGCGCCACCACCAACTTACCCGCGTTCTGCGCGAAGCCATGCAATCGGTGCTGCGCCGCTTGCAATGGGGGCAGGTGCTGCTGGCCACCGCAGGTTCCACTTCGCCCTTTATTGGTTTGCTGGGCACGGTTTGGGGCATTTTTAATGCCCTGAGCGGCATGGCCGAGGGTGGCCCCCTCCGCATTGAACAAATTGCGGGGCCTGTGGGTGAAGCCTTGGTCATGACTGCTGCCGGTCTGGCGGTGGCGATTCCGGCGGTGCTGGGCTACAACCTGCTGGGGCGGCGCATTGGCCAGATCGAGGCAGAACTTGAAGGCTTTGCCCACGATGTACGCGCCTTGTTGGCCGGCCCCCGGGACTGAGCGGCCATGGCTTTTGGTCGCCTCTCCAGCCGCCCAGCCGAAGCGCCCATGAGCGAGATCAACGTCACGCCCTTGGTGGACGTGATGCTGGTCTTGCTTGTCATCTTCATCTTGACCGCGCCTTTGATGACCAGCGCCATCCGCCTGGATCTGCCCCAAAGCGAGGGCGGTGAGCAGGGCGCCGCGCCCCAGGCCATGGTCCTGGTGGTCGATGCGCAGGGCAAATGGTTCTTGAACGACCAGCCGATCGCCGAAGACGCTTTGCGAGAACAACTGGCCCAAGCTGCTCGCCGCAACCCGCTGACCGAGCTGGAGTTGCGTGCCGACGCCTCCGTGCCCTACGGCCGGGTGGTCGAAGCCATGGGCCTGGCCCAAAAAGCCGGCTTGAGCCGGATCGGCTTTGTGGCCGAGGTGGTTTCACCCTGAAGTCGCCCCCACCCGGGCGGCTGTGAGCTTGCAGTGCCCGCGCCGGTTAGGGCCCGCTCAGCCCCTACAATTTAGCCCTATGCAAGACAAGTACAACCACCTCGAAGTCGAACCCGCTGCGCAGTCCCGCTGGACGGCCCGCGATGCCTACCGCGTCACCGAAGACGCCAGCAAAAAGAAGTTCTACGCCTGCTCCATGCTGCCTTACCCCAGCGGCAAGCTGCACATGGGCCATGTGCGCAACTACACCATCAACGACATGCTCACGCGCAGCCTGCGCATGAAGGGCCACAACGTCCTCATGCCCATGGGCTGGGACGCCTTTGGTCTGCCCGCCGAAAACGCCGCTTTGAAAAACGGCGTGCCCCCGGCCAAGTGGACGTACGAGAACATCGCGTACATGAAAAAGCAGATGCAGGCCATGGGCCTGGCCATCGACTGGTCGCGCGAAGTCGCTACCTGCGACCCGACCTATTACAAGTGGAACCAGTGGCTGTTCCTGAAGATGCTGGAAAAAGGCATCGCTTACCGCAAGACCCAAGTCGTCAACTGGGACCCTGTGGACCAGACCGTGCTGGCCAACGAGCAAGTCATCGACGGCAAAGGTTGGCGCACGGGTGCCCCGGTCGAAAAGCGTGAGATCCCGGGCTATTACCTGAACATCACCGCGTACGCGCAAGAGTTGCTGGACCATGTGCAGATCGGCAACGACAAGGCCACGCTCAACGGCTGGCCCGACAAAGTGCGCCTGATGCAGGAAAACTGGATTGGCAAATCCGAGGGCGTCCGTTTCGCGTTCCCTCACACCATCACAGGTGCCGATGGCGGTTTGATCGGCGACGGCAAGATGTACGTGTTCACCACGCGTGCTGACACCATCATGGGCGTGACGTTTTGTGCGGTGGCTGCCGAGCACCCGCTGGCACTGCATGCTGCAGCCAGCAACCCCGCTTTGGCGTCTTTCCTCGAAGAATGCAAAACCGGTGGCACGACCGAGGCCGAAATGGCCACCCAAGAAAAGAAGGGCATGCCCACAGGCCTGTTCGTCACGCACCCGATCACAGGTGCGCAGGTCGAGGTCTGGGTCGGCAACTATGTGCTCATGAGCTATGGCGACGGTGCCGTGATGGGCGTGCCCGCGCACGATGAGCGTGATTTCGCTTTTGCACTCAAATACGCGCTGCCGATCCAGCAGGTGGTGTCCGTCAAGGATCAGGCCTTTGATGCCACGGTCTGGCAGGATTGGTACGGCGACAAGCAAAACTGCGTCTGTATCAATTCCGGCGAACTCGATGGTCTGAACCAAAAAGCCGCCGTGACCAAAGTCGCCGAGCTGCTGGCTGCGAAGGGCTTGGGAGAGAAGAAGACCACCTGGCGTCTGCGCGACTGGGGCGTGAGCCGCCAGCGTTACTGGGGTACACCGATCCCGATCATCCATTGCGACGAACACGGTGCGGTGCCGGTGCCCGAAAAAGACCTGCCCGTGGTGCTGCCGCAAGACTGCATCCCCGACGGCTCAGGCAACCCGCTGCACAAGCACGAAGGTTTCCACGCAGGCGTGACTTGCCCCGTGTGCGGCAAGCCCGCACGCCGCGAGACCGACACCATGGACACCTTTGTGGATTCGTCCTGGTATTTCATGCGCTATTGCGACCCGACCAAAGCCGACGGCATGGTGGGCGAGGGCGCAGATTACTGGATGCGTGACCAACAACTGGCCACGGGCGGTAGCGGCATGGACCAGTACATCGGTGGCATCGAGCACGCCATCCTGCACCTCTTGTACGCCCGCTTCTGGACCAAGGTCATGCGCGACCTGGGTCTCGTCAAAGTGGACGAGCCCTTCAGCAAATTGCTCACCCAGGGCATGGTGCTCAACCACATCTATTCGCGCCGCACCGCCAAGGGTGGCAAGGACTATTTCTGGCCGCACGATGTGGAGCATGTGCTGGACGAGACCGGCAAAGTGGTGGGTGCCAAGCTCAAGAACGAAGCCGACAGCGGCGATGGTCGCCTGCCTGTGGGCACGCCAATAGACTACGAGGGCGTGGGCACCATGTCCAAGTCCAAGAACAACGGCGTGGACCCGCAGGACCTGATTGAGAAATACGGTGCCGACACCGCACGCCTCTACACCATGTTCACTGCGCCGCCCGAAGTCACGCTGGAGTGGAACGACTCGGCCGTGGAAGGCAGCTACCGTTTCTTGCGCCGGGTCTGGAACTTCGCCTTCAAGCACCACGAGCTGCTGCGCTCAGCTACAAGCCAAGACCTGAGCCAAGCCGCCTTGGGCGATGCTGCCAAGGCTTTGCGCCGCGAGATGCACTTGGTGCTCAAGCAGGTGGGTTACGACTACGAGCGCATGCAATACAACACCGTGGTGTCCGGTTGCATGAAGCTGCTGAACGCGCTGGAAGACTTCAAGCCCGATGGCAGCGCGGGTGACATTGCGGCCCTGTGCGAAGGCTTGTCGATTTTGTCGCGCATGCTCTATCCTGCTTGCCCGCACATCACCGACGAAATCTGGCAGCAACTGGGTTACGCCAAGGCTGTGGGCGAGTTGCTCGATGCGCCTTGGCCTGTGGTGGACGATTCGGCTCTGGAGCGCGATCAGCTTGAGCTGATGCTGCAGATCAACGGCAAGCTGCGCGGGTCCATTTGGGTGCCTGCGGCCGCAGACAAAGCGCAGATCGAGGCGAGCGCTTTGGCCCACGAAGCGGTCGTCAAGCAGGCCGCAGGCGCGGCGCCCAAGAAAGTCATCGTGGTGCCGGGCCGTTTGGTCAACGTGGTGCTGTGAGCCACGGCCGCATGACCAGACACCCCGAATGATCGTCCTGTGATGAACACCTCACGCCGCCGCTGTTGGCAGTTACTCAGTACCGTGCCGGTGCTCGCTGGCCTGTCGGCCTGTGGCTTTCAATTGCGCAGTGCGGGGGATTACCCGTTCAAGACGCTGTTCGCCAATTTCTCAACCAACTCGCCCCTGGGCGTGGAGTTGCGGCGCAACTTGCTGGGGACAGGCCGCATCACGCTGCTCACCGAGCCTGCACAAATGGCCACCGCCGATGCGGTGCTGGACATTTTGAGCGAAGAGCGTCAGCAGGCGGTGGTGGGTGTGAACGCATCGGGCCAGGTGCGCGAGCTGCAATTGCGCTTGCGCGTGCGGTTCCGTTTGCGCACGCCCCAAGGCCAAGTGCTGATCGAGCCGGTGGAGCTGGCCCAGCAACGCGATCTGAGTTTCACCGAAACCGCGGCCCTGTCCAAGGAAATCGAACAAGCCACCATGTACCGTGACATGCAGACCGACATCGTGCAGCAGATCATGCGGCGCCTGTCGGCGGTCAAGCCCCGCGCTGCAGCGACGGCCAAGCCCTGATTCGCGCCATGCAACTGGCCCTGCCCCAGCTCGGTGCGCACCTGCAAAAAGGCCTGCGCAGCCTCTACATCCTGCACGGCGACGAACCCCTGATGCAGCAAGAGGCGGCCGACGCCATCCGCGCCAGCGCCCGTGCTCAGGGCTACACCGAGCGCAGTGTGCACACCGTCTCCGGGGCCCATTTCGACTGGAGCGAGGTGCTGGCCGCAGGCGGCTCGCTCAGCCTGTTTGCCGACAAACAAATCGTGGAGGTGCGCATTCCCTCGGGCAAGCCCGGCAAGGAGGGTAGCGCAGCCATCCAGCAATTGGCCGCCTCCACCCAGAACAATGACAGCACCTTGACCTTGGTCATGTTGCCGAAACTGGACGCAACGACTCGCAAAGGCGCTTGGTTTGCCGCGCTGGAAAACCACGGTGTTTTGATTCCCACCGACCCGGTCGAGCGCAGCGCCTTGCCCGCATGGATCGCCCAGCGACTGCAAACGCAGGGCCAAAGTGTGGCCGCAGGCGAAGAGGGGCAGCGCACCTTGCAGTTTTTTGCCGACCGTGTGGAAGGCAATTTGCTCGCCGCACACCAGGAAATCCAGAAGCTGGGCTTGCTTTACCCTGCAGGCGAACTCAGCCAGGCGCAGGTCGAGGCGGCCGTGGTCAATGTGGCCCGTTACGACGTGTTCAAGTTATCCGAGTCGGTCTTGTCAGGCCAGGTGGCCCGGGTGCAGCGCATGCTCGACGGCCTGCAGGCCGAGGGGGAAGCGGCTGTGCTGGTGCACTACACCCTCGCAGAAGACATCCGCGCCATGAAGCGCGTGAAAGACGCCATGACCGCTGGCAAGCCCCTGCCCATGGCGCTGCGCGAGCAGCGCGTTTGGGGCCCGCGCGAGCGCTTGTTTGAACGCGTGCTGCCCCGCATGAGCGAAGCCCGCCTGAACGGCCTGCTTCAAGCGGCCCACCAGGTGGACGGCATCGTCAAAGGCCTCAAAGTGCCCGACTGGCCCACCGACCCTTGGCAGGCCCTGCATCGCCTGGCTGTGCGTTTCTCGCGTTTTTGCAACGTGCGCTGACCCTTGCAGGATGGACTTGTTCATCTGCGAAAATGTGCCCATGACTGAATTCCAAACCGCTGAACACATGCAGGCCTTGGGCCAGCAAGCCAAAAAAGCGTCGGCGCTGATGGCCAAAGCCTCCGCGGCCACCAAGAACGCGGCTTTGCGCCACTTGGCCGCCTTGTTGCGCGAGAACACCGATGCCTTGCAGCTGGACAACGCCAAAGACCTGGAACGCGCCCGCGCTGCCGGCTTGGCCGAACCCATGGTGGACCGCCTGAAACTCACCCCCAAGGTTTTGGAGACCTGCGCCCAAGGCTGCGAGCAACTGGCGGCCATGCCCGATG
>JBIKHW010000178.1:0-6893 GCA_044361935.1 Limnohabitans sp.
TCAAGGCGATGCGGTGCGCGTGACCGGTGCCAAGCGCGACGATCTTCAGGCCGCCATGGCGCTGCTGCGCAAGGACATGACAGATTTGCCACTGTCCTTCGACAACTTCCGGGATTGATCCGAGTTGACCCCGCGCTGGTTCAGCGCGTGGGCTCGTCCAGAAAACCACCCGCGCGGAGCGTGACCACCAGGGTGTCGCGCCAACCGCCTTCTTGCTCGGGCTGGATCGGGGTGGTTTCGTGAATCACGCGGCTGTCGTCCAGCAGCAGCAATGACCAAGGCTCGCTCAAGGTAAAGCGCTGGCCCCGCGGGCTGTCCATGTCAAACACCCGAGTTTCGCCGCCTTTGATCCCGTGGCGGCCCACCAAAAACACAGCCACCCAGTTCACACCATCGCGGTGCGCCCCTTCGGGCGTTGGGCGGCCAATGCCGTCGGTGGTATCGATGCGGAACTGGTGGGCCTCGGTGAACCAGGTCTGGTCGCCTTGGGCCGCAGAAGCCACCTTCGCCAACCAACACAACAGTTTCTGCCAAGCGTCTTGTTGAACAACTGCGCTCGCCATGGGCTCAAACCAGCGCTGCATGCCACCATGCAAAGCGTTGTAGGAAAGAGGCTGCCAGTGGGCGCGGTGCGGCACGGCATGCACCTGGCCGGGCGTGACTTCGAAGCTCGCGTGGCGGCGGCGGCGATATCGACCACCATCCTTCAGATACTGGTCCGGCGGCAAATCTTGCCAGGAGGATTGCAGCGATTGAAGCGCCTCAATCTTGACACCGGCCAAAGCACAAACACTGGCAGCGCCGAGCACCGCAAACCCCTGATCTGACAACGTGGCATTGAGCAGGTCAGGTGAGGTCAGTGGCGGCTGCAGGGTTTGTTGAGGCATTGGAAAAATCCGAGAGGTCTGGCAAAAGGGCAAGCATAACCCGGCAGATGCCGGGTGTTGCACTTGCGCACCGTGCCTCAGGCGTAACGCTGGCTGGCCAGTTTGGCGCCTTCGGCCAAGGCTTTGAGCTTGGCCTCGGCCACAGCGCGGCTCATCGGAGCTAGGCCGCAGTTGGTGCAAGCGATCAATCGGTTTTTAGGCACAAACTGAAGCGCACGACCAATGGTGTCGGCGATTTCTTCGGCGGTTTCGATGGCCGGATTGGCCACATCGATCACGCCCACCATCACGTCTTTGCCCTCCAAAAGCTTCATCATTTCCATGGGCACATGCGAGTGCATGCACTCCAAACTGACCTGCTGGATGCTGCTCTTGGCCAAGGCTGGGAACACTTTTTCATACTGACGCCACTCGTGGCCCAAGGTTTCTTTCCACTTGTTGTTGGCTTCGATGCCGTAGCCGTAGCAAATGTGCACGGCCGTGGTGCAGGTCAGGCCCCGGGCGGCCACTTCCAAAGCCTTCACACCCCAGTCGGCGGCATCGTCCATGTAGACGTTGAAAGCTGGTTCATCGAACTGGATGATGTCCACGCCATCGGCTTGCAGCGCCAGCGCTTCTTGGTTCAGCAGCTCGGCAAAGGCCATGGCCATCTTGACCTTGTCGCCATAAAAGCGGTCGGCCACGGTGTCCACAATCGTCATCGGGCCAGGCAAGGTGAATTTGAGTTTTTTCTTGGTGTGAGCACGGGCCAGCTGGGCTTCGAAAGCGTGCACACGGCCCTTCAGGCGCAGTGGCGCGATGACTTGTGGCACCTGCGCGTCGTAGCGGTTGTTGCGGATGCCCATGGTGACTTTGTTCACAAAGTCGATGCCCTCGACCTGCTCGACAAAGCCGTGCACAAAGTGCTGGCGAGCCTGTTCGCCGTCACCGATCACGTCCAGGCCCGCGTCTTCCTGCGCCTTGATCCACAGCAGCGTGGCATCGGCCTTGGCTTGCTGCAACTCGGGGCCCTGAGTGGTCCATTGGGGCCAGAGTTTTTCGGTCTCGGCGAGCCAAGCGGGTTTGGGCAAGCTGCCAGCAATTGCTGTGGTGAACATGTCAAAAATCCTGAAGGTTTAAAAATCAAAGCACCGAGTTTGCCGCCAATCCAAATTCTTGGGCGAGCAACTTGTAAGAGCGCATTTGCGCTGCAGGGTCATGCGTCCAGGTGATGACGACCAGCTCTTGCACCTCCAGCCGCGCGGCCAGTTGACGCAGCTTGCGGCCCACCGTGGCGGCCGAGCCGATCAAGGCCCCTTCTCGCAGGCGCTGCAGCGCAAACTGCTCGGCCGGGCTGTAGTCTCGGGCCGCTTCTTCGGGTGGCAACAATGCCCTGATGCGGCCCAGGTTGCGGTCCATCTTCCAGCGGGCGCGGCTCTCGAACAGGCGCAGGGCCTCTTCGTCGGTGTCAGCGGCCAAGGCCCAGACGCACAGGGCGGCATGGGGCTTTTGCAGCGCTGCGCTGGGCCGGAAAGTTTCGCGGTAAATCTGCAGGGCTTCATCTGCACCCTGCCCGTCGGTGATGAAATAAGCAAACGCATAAGGCAAGCCCAAATGTGCGGCCAGCTGGGCGCCGTAATCCGAGCTGCCCAGCATCCACACGGTGGGCGTGGTCTCTGACAGCGGGTAGGCAAACACGTTGTGCCCCGGGTGACCGGGTGGCAGGTTGTGGCCACTCACCCAAGCTTGCATTTCCATGACCTGCTGCGGAAAACGCTCGGACGCATGGCGGTCGGGGTTGAGCAATTGCGCGGTGCGCCCATCGCTGCCGGGGGCGCGACCCACACCCAGGTCGATGCGACCGGGGGCCAGGGCGTCCAGCACCCGAAACTGCTCGGCCACCTTGAGCGCCGAGTAATGGGGCAGCATCACGCCCGCGCTGCCGATGCGGATGCGTTGGGTGCGGGCGGCAATGGCGGCCATCAAGACCTCAGGGGCGCTGCCCACGATGCTGGGGTGGCTGTGGTGCTCGCTCACCCAAAAGCGGTCATAGCCCCAAGCCTCGGCGTTTTGCGCCAATGCCAGCGTTTGGCGAATGGTCGCGTCTTGGCCTCGCCCGGAGGCAGCTGCCGATTGGTCAAGGATGGAAAGTCTCAGGCTCATTTGGGTGTGGATGGGTACATGGGCTCAAGCCTTAGTAGGCGCGCCCAAGGCGGCCATTTCGGCCTCTTGCAGGGCACGCCACATGACTTTGCCGCTGCCGCTCTTGGGCAGAGCGTCGACAAAACTCACGGCGCGGGGCATTTTGTAAACGGCCATGTTCTCACGGCACCAGTCGATGATGTCCTGCTCGGACACTTTGCCTTTGTGGTCTTGCCGTAAAACCACGACCGCCTTGACCGACTCGCCCCGGTAGGCGTCTCGGGTGGCAATGATGCACGCCTCTTGAATGGCTGGATGGCGGAACATCAGGGCTTCGACCTCGGCGGGCCAGACCTTGAAACCACTCGCGTTGATCATGCGTTTCAAGCGGTCGGTCATGAAGAAGTAACCCTCTTCATCCACCCGCCCCATGTCACCCGATCGGAAAAACAGGTAGCCGTCACGCTCAAAAAAAGCATCGGCGGTCGCCTCGGGCCGCTTCCAGTAGCCCTTGAACACCTGCGGACCGCTGATCACGATCTCACCCGATTCGCCGGGCGGCAACTCGGCCAGGGTCTCGGGGTCCACAATCCGCGACTCCACGCTCATGAAAGGGATGCCCAAGCACTGCTTCTTGGGCGCATCAGGCGGGTTGGTGTGCGAGGGGGCTGCGGTTTCGGTCAAGCCATAACCTTCCACATACCGCAGGCCAAACTGGTCCAGCAAACGCTGCGCCACAGCCTCGGGCATGGCGGCGCCGCCACCGCCGATATAGGCCAGGCTGCTCAGGTCATAACGGTCCATGTTCGGGCTGCCCAGCAGGTCGATCACCATGGTCGGGATGTTGGTCCAGTGGGTCACGGCCCATTTCGAGATCAAATGCCCCGCCACATCGCGGTCCCAGCGCGGCATCAGCACCAGGCTGGCCCCCAACAAAATGCTGGTGTGCATGACGCTGACCATGCCGGTGATGTGGAACATGGGCACCACACACAAGGTCACGTTTTCTGGCGTGCCATTGCCCCACAAGCCGCTGGACATGGCGTTGTGCATGATGGTGCCGTGCGTGTGCATGCAGCCTTTGGGCAAGCCGGTGGTGCCGCTGGTGTAGGGCAAGATGGCCAGGTCATCCGTCTTGGCGAGGGGTGACGGCAAGTCCACCCCGGGGGCTGCCATGAGTTCGGCCCAGGCATGCACCTGACCCGAAGCCAGCTCGGGCAAAGCACGCACCGGCAACAACCACGGCCGCCAGGCCTCGGGCATGTCTTCGGGGCCGACGGTATCGGGGTCAAACACATCGGTGAATTGCGTCACCACCAGGTGCTTCAGGCGTTGTTCGGGTGGCAATGCCTCGCTGGCCTGCGCCAATTCAGGGGCCAAATCGGCCGTGGTCACCGCCACTTTTGTGTCCGGGTCGGTGATGTAGTGTTTGAGCTCTTCGGCCCGGTTCATCGGGTTGACCGGCACCACCACCGCGTCGATGCGCAAAATGGCAAAGTGGGTGATCACCAATTGCGGACAGTTTTGCATGTCCAGAACCACACGGTCACCGGTTTTTACGCCCAGTGCCTTGAGTTGCCCAGCCAACTGCTCTGCGCTGGCGGCCAGCTCTCGGTAGGTCCAGACCCGGCCCATGAAGACCAAAGCCGCTTTTTCGGGATAGCGCATGGCGCTGATAGCCAGGTTTAACCACAAGGAAGTGGCGGGTGCGGTGATCCGTAAAGGCAGGCGAGCAGGCCATACAGCAGCATGAGCGGGCATCAAAGGGTCTCCTGTTGTTGACCGTCATATTAAGGGCGCACCTCACTGGCAGAGGCTTTACGTTTGTCACGGACGGGACCGACCCTCAGCGCGAAGAGGGCGGCATCGCAGGACTATTCTGATTAATTTGTTTCAAGATGTTTCAATAAGGGTAAATAAGTGTTCTTTTTAACCCATTTGGCATTTTTATCACTAAAATAAAGCCATGCAAACACACCCCACTCCCGATACGCCCGAAGACTACTGTGGCACCACCTACGCAGCCAAATTGCTGGGCTTGTCGGTGGGCACCATTCAGACTTTGGTGGAAAAAAACGAACTCCAGGCTTGGAAGACCCAAGGCGGCCACCGCCGCATTTCCATGCCCTCGATTCGTGATTACCAGAAAAAACACAACATGCTGATGAGTCCCGGCGAAAGCCGTGAGTACAGGCTGCGGGTTTTGCTGGTCGAAGACGATCCGGTCACCCGAGACATGGTGCGCGACTTCTGCAACCGCTGCGAAATGCCAGTGGACTGCACCGCCATGTCCTCGGGTCTGGAGGCCCTCATTGACATGGCCAGCATCCAACCCGATGTGCTCATTGCCGACTTGAACATGCCTGGAGTGGATGGGTTTGAGCTGCTGCGTACCCTCAAACACTCGGCCCAATTCCAGCGCATGACTTGCTTGGTGATCTCGGCCTTGTCACAAGAAGAAATTGCGGCCAGGGGCGGCTTGCCCGAAGGCACCATCTTCATGGCCAAGCCTGTGAACATGCAATGGTTCAATGGCTTTTTCACAGCATTGATTGCAGGTCGAAAGCTGGAACACCAAGCCGCATGAGCTTGGATTTGCAGAAAATTTATTAATACATTTTGTTTCAATTTAAGGCGCCAACCTCTTCGCAAGCCAAACGCGCCTTCCCACAATGGACCTCGCTGCACATTTTTGCAGTCAACCAAGGAGCGTCGTCATGTGGAAAAAAATCGCAGGTGTATTGCTGACCATTGGATTCGCAGGGCTGACCTGGGCCCAGCAAATTGATCTGAACAAAGCCAGTGAGGTTGAGCTTGATGCCCTGAAAGGCGTTGGCCCGGTGCTGACCAAAGAACTGATGAACGAGCGCAAAAAAGCGCCCTTTAAGGACTGGGAAGACGCTACCAGCCGTGTCAAGGGGCTGGGACCTCAAAAAGCCAGCAGCTTGTCTGAGCAAGGTGTGCGGGTTCAAGGCAGTGCTTACTCTGGCAAAGCGGCCGATAAAAAACCAGCCAAAGCGGCAGACTCCGCTAAGGATGGGGCAGGCAAAACCAAAGATGCTCCCAAGGACGGTGTCAAAGCTGCACCCAAGAGCGCCGATGCCACTGCAGGCAAAGCGCCCCCCGCCAAGAACTGATCAAGCATGAACCTGTTTCGGGCAGACGGGTCTGCCCGAAACATCGCCTCAGTCTTGCCCGAAGCCCCCCCCGCCGGGCGTGTGGATCTCGAACACATCACCGACCTGCATCTCAACTTGGCCGATGTGCGCCAATTCCTCGACACGGCCATCGCTGCGCACCACGCGGTTGATGCCCGGCAAGCCGCTGTGACCACCCGCCATGCCAAAGGCCGAATGGACCCGACCGTTCGACAAGATACCCGCCGTCATCGGCTCCAAAAAGCGCACCCGACGCACACCGCCGTCGCCACCGTGCCAACGCCCAGCACCGCCTGATCCCTGGCGGATGGCGTAGCTTTCCAAGCGCACCGGAAAGCGGAACTCCAGCACCTCAGGGTCCGTGAGGCGTGAATTGGTCATATGGGTTTGCACCACCGAGGTGCCGTCAAAACCACCCACCAGTTGGCCCTGCGCGTCAAAGCGCCCACCCGCACCGCTGCCGCCCGAGATGGTTTCGTAGTACTGCACCCGCGCATTGCCAAAGGTGAAGTTATTCATGGTCGGCTGGCTGCCCGCCATCACGCCCAAAGCGCCAAACAGCGCGTTGGTTATGCAGGTCGAGGTTTCCACATTGCCCGCCACAACCGAAGCAGGCGGGTTGGGGTTGAGCATGGAGCCTTGGGGAATGATGACTTTCAGGGGCTTCAGGCAACCCGCATTCAGTGGGATGTCATCGTCCACCAAACTGCGGAACACGTACAGCACC
>JBIKHW010000179.1:0-6892 GCA_044361935.1 Limnohabitans sp.
GGTGGTGCACACCAACCATTTCGTGTGCGAATCGCTGCTGGCCGAGCAAGCCCCCATGGGGCCGGGTTTGTCGAGTCACAACCGCCTGAGCACCGCCGAGCAACACGCATTAAAAACACCGATTGGGCGAGCCGATCTGGAGAAATTTTTGCGCGACGAGTCGGACGGCTTTTTGTCCATCTGCCGCAGCCCCGACCCGAGCGTGCCACCCCAAAGCCGCGTCGAAAGCGTGGCCGGCATCATCATGCAAACCCAGCCGCCAGCCATGTGGATGGCCTGTGACGTGCCCAGCCGCGTGACGTTTGAGGCAGTTCCCTTGGCCAAGGAGGCTGTGCTCGCCTGAGCACGAGACCTTGTGTTCAGGCGCCCAGGTGCCGCACAGCGTCTGAAATTCGCATGCCCAGTTTCAGACCCTGTGCCAGCGCCAAAGCGTTCAGGCCATTGACCACACCGTTGTCCAGACCGTCTTGTGCCTCGCCAATGCGGGCTGAGGTGTGGGCGTACAAAATCGCCAGCACACCCACCGCCTGCAACTCGCGCAGCGCCACGCGGCCTGCATCGTCTTTGCCGCCCCCCGCATCGTTGAAGGCCACCGCAAAAGGCTTGAGCTTTTGAGTCGTCACGAAATGCGAGGCCGACAAACCACCATGCGAGCCCGACACGATCACCGTCCCCGCATGCGAAGCGTTGACCAGCGCAATCGAGTCCAGCAAGACCAAAGTCCGTTCTGTCACCGTGTCTCTCTTTCAACGTCTTGCGCAAAACTGGCGTTTTGCAGCGGATCGTTGTCGGCCATCCAACCCCGGTAGACGGTCTTGAAATCGGTCACGATCTGCGCCAGCGGCATGTCGTCAAAGGTGCCGCGCTGGTTCACGTACTCCATGTGCCGGTTGCCTGCCTTGTCAAACGGGTGGTAAATCGAGTCGCTCAGCCCATCAAACTCCAGCGGCAGCAGGCCGAATTTGTCGCACAGCTCGATGTTGAAGGCGGGCGTGGCCTTGACCCACTGGCCGTCCAGCCAGATGTCGGCGTAGCCATGCCAGATGAACACATCGGTCTGCATGGTCTGGCGCAAACGCTCTGTGCTCAGGTGGTTGCGCACATCGGCATAACCCAATCGGGCGTGCAGGCCTGCGGCCCGGCAGGCTGCGGCCATCAGCGCCGCCTTGGGCACGCACCAGCCCGAGCCTTGCGCAATGACCGAGCTGGCCCGCATGCCGCCGGGCGACAGGTCGATGCGGTAGGGGTCGTAGCGAAAGCGGTCGCGCACCGCCAGGTACAGCGCCACGGCGCGTTCGCGGTCGGTGGCACCTTGTGCATGTTCGCGGGCCAAGGCGATCACATCGGGGTGGTCGCTGTCGATCAAGGCCGTGGCGGCCAGCGTGGCGGGGGAGGGCAGGTCGTTCATGAATTGGACTGTAGCGTGTGCGCCAGCCCGGATGTGTCACGCTGGCTATATTGCAGCCTACACACCAGGATCTTGGAAAGGCTGTCATGTCCTCTGTTTTGCGTTTTGGCGCGGTGAGCGTGCATTTGGGTGAAAAGTCGGGCAAGTACCCCGACGGCAACCAGCTCATCGTGCAGGGGGCCGACACGCGGGTGGCCTTTGACACGCCCGAGGTGGCCAACCGCATCGGGCCCGAGCTGGACACGGTGGACTTGGTCATCTTGGGCCATGTGCACGAAGACCACATGGCCGGGCTGCACCGCCTGATGCACGCCCCGGTGCAGGTGCACGAGGCCGACCTGGCCGCTGCCCAGTCGTGGGACGGCATGTGCCGCCACTACGGCTACCCACAAGATGTGCTGGACGCGATGCTGGCTATTGTGCAAAAAGATTTCCATTACCAGCCCCGGCCCGACGCCACTGGCTACAGCGACGGCGCGGTGTGGGACCTGGGCGGCGGCGTGCGCGTGCGGGCCCACCACCTGCCGGGCCACACCGCAGGCCACTGCGCCTTGGTGGTGGAAAGCGAAGGCTTGGCCTTCATTGGCGACATCGACCTGAGCGGTTTTGGCCCTTACTACGGCGACGCCACCTCCAGCCTGAGCGATTTTCGGCAGACCCTGAAGAAAGTCGCCGACCTTGACGCCCGGATCTGGGCGACCTCGCACCACAAAGCGGTCATCACCGACCGGGCGCAATTTTTGGCCGACCTGGCCCGCTTTGCCAGCAAGATCGACGAGCGCAGCGCGCAGCTGCTGGGCTATTTGCAAGCCCCCCACAGCCTGCAAGAGCTGGTTGACCGCCGCCTGCTCTACCCCCAAGGCTACGACGTGCCCTTTGTGCCTTGCGCCGAGCGCAACACCATCGCCATGCACCTCGATGAACTGCTCGCGCTGGGACAAATTGCCCGTCAAGGCGATGGCCGTTATGTGGCCATGTGATGATTGAAATCTTGTGAACTGGAGACCGCAATGACCCCCGAACAACTCTTGCAACACCACGACCAGGCCCGTTTATGGGGCCAGCCGCCCGGCGTGGTGGGTGGCCCCGACACCGCAGCGGCCTATCAAAAAGCGCTGGCCGTGCGCCAGTTGCGCCAGCAGCGTGGCGAAGTGCCCAAGGGCTACAAGATCGGCTTCACCAACCGCACGCTGTGGCAGCGCTACGAGGTGTTTGGTCCCATGTGGGGCACGGTTTGGGACACGGGTCTGGGCTTTGCCGAGCCCTCCGCATCGGGGGCTGCCGAGGGCCGCATCGACCTGACTGCCACCTGCCAGCCCCGGCTGGAGCCCGAAATCGTCTTCGGCATGAAGGCCACGCCCCCAGCCAACGCCAACCTGCAGCAATTGTTTGAAGCCATCGACTGGATCGCGCCGGGTTTTGAAGTCGTGCAGTCGCACTGCCTGGACTGGAAGTTCACCGCCACCGACACCATGGCCGACAGTGGCTTGCATGCCCGTCTGCTGGTGGGCCAGCGCCTGCCGGTGCAACAGTTGGCCGCCGATGCACAGGCCCTGCACACCCTGCTGGCCCAGTCCCAAGTCACGTTGTTCAAAAACGACCAGCCGGTGGAGCAGGGCACCGGCACCAACGTGCTCGACAGCCCACTGAACGCCTTGCACCACTTTTTGAATGAACTGCGCCAATGCCCCGGCGCGGTCGACCTGCAAGCGGGCGACGTGATCACCACCGGCACCTGGACCGACGCCTGGCCCTTGCTGGCGGGTGAGCACTGGCGGGCTGAGTTTTCTGCGCCCTTGGGTAGCTTGAGCGCCCATACTTGTTGACATGCCATCAAGTCTTGAGCAACAGGCAAGAGATGGATTTTTTGTAGGAGCCCACCCCGTGGGCGATGGCACGCCGAGGCGGTGTGCTTCAAATCCCCCACAGGGGGGCTCCTTCAGCAGCAGTTCGGCGGCTTCAGCCCCGACACGGAGCCCTCGCCAAACCTATTGCTTTGGAATTCCTCTATGTGGGGTTTGATGTTTGTATTCGATCGAATACAATCAATGCATGTACCAAGTAGAGACCACAAAAGACTTTGATGCTTGGCTGGATGGACTCAAGGACAGTCTGACTCGCAAGCGCCTTGGAATGAGGTTGCGCAAAGCTCAACTCGGAAACCTGGGAGTGAACCATGAAACCCCAAACCCGACCTTTCGACATCACCGAGATGCTGCAAGACGATGAAAGCATTGCCGAATACCTGACTTTGGTGATGGAAGACGGTGATCCTGCATTGTTGGCTGCCACTTTGGGCGACATTGCCCGTGCCCGTGGCATGACCCAGATCGCGAAAGACGCGGGCATCGGTCGCGAGGCTTTGTACAAAGCGCTTCGTCCGGATGCCAGCCCTCGGTTTGATACGGTCGCCCGCGTGTGCAAGGCCTTGGGGGTGAAGTTGGTGGCGCAGCCAGTGGTGGTTTAAGCACAGCCTGCTGCCTGGCCTCGACAGTCCCAGAGCAACACCCCACAAGGCCTTGAGTGCCCGGCATCTCAGGGCATAAAAAAAAGCCCCGGACCGCAAAGCCCGGGGCGTGAATCAATAAAAATGTCAGGCAACTGCAAGAAGCATGACCCGGCCAGTATACTGTAAATATAAACAGTATTTCGAGCCCTCCCACACCATGCATGCCCCCGACACCCCCCAAGCTTTGCCCCCCGGTCACTGGTGGCTACAGGCCTTGCCCGCCAGCATTGCGGCGGGTTTTCCGTCGCCCGCTGAAGACCACCAGGTCGAGCGCATCGACCTCATGCAGCAGTTGGTCAAACACCCGCAGGCCACCTTCTACATCCGGGTGCGGGGCGAAAGCATGCGCGACGCAGGCATCCTGGACGGCTCGGTGGTGCTGGTGGACCGCGCCATCACCCCGGCCGACGGGCAAATTGTGTTGGCCGTGATCGACGGCGACTTCACCTGCAAAACCCTGCGCCTAGCCGGTGAGGGCTTGCGCCTGCAAGCGGCCCACCCCGACTATCCCGACATCGTGCCCAAGGACGGTCAAAGCGTGGACATCTGGGGCGTGGTGGTGGCTACCATCCACCAACACACCACCTGACCTGAGCGAACCTGACATGGCCAGCATCTCCCCACGCCGCCGCCGCGACGACTTTGAAGAAAGCCGGGTCTACGAATACCCCCAGCACCTGCGCGAAGCCATCGAAGACGCGCCCACCGGGGCAGGCGTCTACATTTTTCATGGCCAGGAAGGTGACTTGCCGCTGTACATCGGCAAAAGCATCAACATCCGGGCGCGATTGCTGTCGCACCTGCGCACGCCCGACGAAGCCCGCATGCTGCGACAGACCCAACGCATCAGCCACATCCGCACGGCGGGCGAGATCGGGGCGCTGCTGCTGGAGGCGCAAATGATCAAAGCCCAGCACCCCCTGTTCAACCAGAAACTGCGCCGCAACCAACAGCTGTGCAGCCTGCAACTGACGGGCGAGGTGCCGCAAGTGGTCTACGCCCGCGACATCGACTTTGCCAAGCAGCCCGAGCTGTATGGTCTGTACGCCAGCCGCCACGCGGCGCTGGGTGCGCTGCGTGCGGTGGCCGACCAACACAAACTTTGCTACGGCCCGCTGGGCCTGGAAAAACTGCCGCCCGGCAAAGCCTGCTTCAGGGCCGCGATCTGCCAATGCGCGGGGGTGTGCCGGGGCGACGAAACCCCCGAGGCGCACCGCGAGCGCTTGTTCAGCAGCTTGCTGGCGCTGCGTGTGGAATGCTGGCCCTACCCGGGCGCGGTGGGTCTGGTTGAGCGCGATGGCGACTTCTCACAAATCCACGTTGTGAAGCACTGGTGCTATCTGGGCAGCACCCCCAGCGCCGAAGCCGCCCGCCAACTGAGCCAAACAGCCAGCCAAGTGGCCGCCCATTTTGATGCCGACGGTTACAAAATTTTGTGCCGCCCGGTGCTCACGGGAAGTGTGGAGATTTTGGTGTTGTAGGCGGCTTTACAGCCTTATCCCTCGAGGGCCAGCGATTCTGCTGCATCACGCATGCGTTGCAGTTGTGCCCCTTCTACGGCCAAACACACGCCCAAAGAGCCACTGCCCGCACGCACCGGGAATTTACGCAGAGCGATCTCAAGCGCTTCAATGACCGGGTAAGCCGCGCAGGCCTGCACGATCCGCGTCATCAGCCGCTCCTGGGTGGCGTACAGCCCGTCGGCCGCGAGTCGTTCGATCTCGACCACCAAAGGGTCGTAATCGAAAACATGCGCCATGCCGTCTTGGGCGATCAGCACCCGGTCGGGATCGATCCACAGCGTCAAGTCCAGCGCGTGGTACTCGGGCACCGTGTCGCCGGGTGCATAAGTGCCGATGCGGGTGGCCAGGTGAAAGTCTTTCAGCTCAATGCTGCTGGCGGTCGAGGTGGGCAGGGTCATGGGTGTGGGATGGCAAGTTTTGAAGGAGGTGGTTCTGGGGCTCAGCGCCTGCTTTTGAGCCGCTGGCTCTTGCGGCTTTTTTCAAAAAACGCGTCGGGCTTGGTTTGCACCCAGCGGATGAAGCGGGCCATCTCTTCGGGCTGCTTCAGGGCCTCGACCGTGGCGTAGGTGCGGGCCAATTCGGTTTCGGTGAACAGTGCATGGATTTGGCGGTGGCAAATGCGGTGCAGCACCACCGTCTGCACGCCGCCATGTGACTTGGGCACCAAATGGTGCGCATCTTGTTGGCTGGGTGGAATGGGGCGCTCGCACAGGGGGCACAACACGGCATCGGTGCGTGGTGCGGGCAGGGCTTCAAGCTGGGCTTGAATGAGTTTTTTGCGGATGCGCCCTGTCACGGCTGAAAGACTGTTTGGACCATTGCCCAAGGCTACAACAGGTGGCCCGTGCCGCAGGCCCCACTGTGTGATTGATCCCGGTCGCTTTCAGGGCATCAGGTCGATCAAGATCTCGTTGCGCCGGTTCCAGGGCAGGGTGAACGGGTCGTCGTAGCGGGCGATTTGGGCTGTGGGGCTGAGCTTGAGCTGGCGAGCTTGCGCCCAAGCCCGCAGCCGCTCGGTCTGCTCTTGGATGCTCGCTTGTGTGGTGAAGCCGCTGAAACGCACCGCCACCGTCTCGTGCTCGGGCACGGGGCGCAGCTGGATTTGGGGGTTGAGCGGCTGGGGGAGGGTCTGCACGCTTTCGGCAGACGGCATCACAAAATGCACGCGCCAACCTTGGTCTTCGGGCACCACGGTGACGGGCGCGGTCATCGAAATTTTGCGCTGCGCACCCAGACCGGCTTGCAGGTTGTCACCAAAAATGTAAGACGCGATGCGCCGAAAACCGCTGCGGCTGGCGGCATCGAAGTCTCCCTGGATTTGCGTTTGCGCCACCGTGAAGGCGGCGTAGCGCCGCACCTCAAATGGCGGGTCTGAGACGAGCACGGTGTAACGCGGTTCTTCAACGGCCATGGCGGCTCCACAGAAAAGGAACAAGACGGGAAATAAGAGGG
>JBIKHW010000180.1:0-6886 GCA_044361935.1 Limnohabitans sp.
CCAGGCAGCTATGTCGGCAAGGCCGCCGAGTTGGCCCGTCGGGTTTAATGGGCGTTGAGCCTCCACACGTCAATGACCGCGTACCTTTTTTCCTCACCCCGGACTTGATCCGGGGTCCATTTCTTCCCCGCCATGGATGCCGGATCAAATCCGGCATGACCGATGCAGGCGTACCTTCAAGAACCCCATGGCCCTCAAATCCACCATCTACAAAGCCAATCTGTCGATCGCTGACATTGATCACAGCTATTACGAAGACCACCAGCTCACGCTGGCGCGTCACCCGAGCGAGACCGACGAGCGCATGATGATCCGCTTGCTGGCGCTGGCCATCAATGCCTACAAGCTGCAAGCCGTGTGCAAGGGCGACGGCAAGCTGGCCTTTGGTGCTGGCCTATCAGACCCGGACGATCCGGATGTGAGCCTGCGCGACTTCACCGGCCAGACCCGCATGTGGATCGAGGTCGGTCAGCCCGAAGACAAGCCGATCATGAAAGCCTGCCAGAAGGCCGATGAGGTGTTGCTGTATTGCTTCAACCATGCGGCCGAAGTTTGGTGGAAAGGCATCGAAACCAAACTGACGCGCCTGGACAAGCTGCAGGTCTGGCGCGTGCCGACCGAAGGCTCTCAGGAACTGGCCAAACTGGCAGAGCGCAGCATGCAGTTGCAAGCCACGGTGCAAGAAGGCAGCGTGACCTTCAGCAGCGACCGGGGCAGCGTGCACATTGAACTGAGCCGCTGGAAGTGAAAAACACTTGGCCCCACTGAAGGGGCCAAATCAACCATGACCTTTGCGGCCATGGACGAAGCGCAAGCTGTTTACAAGCCCAACATCAATTCGATGTTTTGTACCGCCGCGCCGCTGGCCCCTTTGCCCAGGTTGTCCAGACGGGCGATGACGACCGCGTGGCGGGCTTCTTCATTGGCAAAGACACGCAATTCGAGCTTGTTGGTGTCGTTCAATGCCGTGGCGTTGAGTTTGGCATCCGCGGTGGCGCTCTCCACGCTGACCCAGCCCCCTGCGGTCTGGCTTGCCGCATAGTGCGCTGTCAATGCCGCATGCACATCAGCAGCGGTGGGTTTGCCGGGCAAGGCCTCCAGATGCAGGGGCAGTTGCACCAGCATGCCTTGGCGGAAATTGCCCACGGCGGGCACAAACAGAGGTCGGCAGGTCAAGCCGGTGTAGCGCATGATTTCGGGGATGTGCTTGTGCTTCAGGGTCAGGGCGTAGGCCTCGAACAGAGGGGCACGACCGGCTTGGTAGTCTTCGATCATGGTGCGTCCGCCGCCCGAATAACCGCTCACCGAGGGCAGACAAACCGGAAAGTCGCGTGGCAGCAGTCCGGCGTCGATCAATGGCCGCAAGATGGCAATCGCGCCTGTGGCGTAGCAGCCAGGGTTGGCCACTCGCTGGGCTTGGCGCACAGCGGCCAGCTGGTCGGCGGCCAACTCGGGAAAACCAAACACCCAGTCCGGATGGCAACGGTGCGCGGTGGAGGCATCCACAATGCGCGGCTTGCGCCCACTCAAGCTGTCAATCATGGCCACCGACTCGATGGCAGCATCGTCGTGCAAGCAAAGCACCACCAAATCGGCGGCGGCCATCAACTCGCGTTTGGCTTCGGGGTCTTTGCGGCGGGCCGGGTCGATGCTGAGCACCTCGACTTGGGGCATCAATGCCAGGCGCTCGCGGATTTGCAAACCTGTGGTGCCGGCTTCGCCATCGATGAAAATTTTGGCCATGAGTACTACTTTCTGAAAAAATCCGTGCTTCAACGTCATGTCGATGTAAGACGCAAGGCTCAGGATTGGTGCATTGCAGCATGATACAGTCGCAGGCTGCAGTGTCCAGAGCCTGCTGACGCGTCCGGCTAAAGCCGGGCTGCCTGGCAGACCGGTCGAATTACCACCCCTCTGAGAGAAGACCTCATGAAGATTCACGAGTACCAAGGCAAGGAAATCTTGCGTCAATTCGGCGTGCCAGTACCCCGCGGCATTCCAGCTTTCACCGTTCAAGAGGCTGTTGAAGCCGCTCAAAAACTGGGCGGCCCGGTGTGGGTGGTCAAGGCCCAAATCCACGCCGGTGGCCGTGGCAAAGGCGGCGGCGTCAAGGTTGCCAAAACCATCGACGACGTGAAGCGCTTGGCTGGCGAGATCCTGGGCATGCAGCTCAAAACCCACCAGACCGGTCCTGAAGGTCAAAAAGTCCGTCGCCTCTACATCGAAGACGGCGCTGACATCAACAAAGAGTATTACGTGTCTGTGGTCACCGACCGCGCCACACAAAAGATCGCTTTCATCGCTTCGAGCGAAGGCGGCATGGACATCGAGGAAGTGGCCCATTCCACCCCCGAGAAGATCATCACCGAGTTCATCGATCCCCTGACCGGTCTGGGCGATGCCCAAGCCAAGAAGATCTCTGATGCCATCGGCATGCCCGCAGACTCCACCGCACAAGCCGTGGACATCTTCAAGAAGCTGTACCAGTGCTACATGGAAACCGACGCTTCGTTGGTGGAAATCAACCCCCTGAACCGCGACAGCAAGGGCAACGTGATGGCCTTGGACGCGAAGTTCAACTTCGACTCCAACGCTTTGTTCCGTCACCCTGAAATCGTGGCTTACCGCGATCTGGACGAAGAAGATCCGGCCGAAGTCGAAGCTTCCAAGTTCGACCTGGCCTACATCAGCTTGGACGGCAACATCGGTTGCTTGGTCAACGGCGCTGGCTTGGCCATGGCCACCATGGACACCATCAAGTTGTTCGGCGGCGAGCCTGCCAACTTCCTGGACGTGGGCGGCGGCGCAACGGCTGAGAAAGTCACCGAAGCTTTCAAGATCATGCTGGCCAACAAGAATGTCAAAGGCATTTTGGTCAACATCTTCGGCGGCATCATGAAGTGCGACACCATCGCCACCGGCGTGATCACCGCTTGCAAGGCCGTGAACCTATCCGTGCCATTGGTCGTGCGCATGAAGGGTACCAACGACGAGCTGGGCAAGAAGATGCTGGCCGAATCCGGTCTGCCGATCATCTCTGCCGACACCATGGCCGAAGCCGCGACAGCCATCGTCGCTGCTGTTAAGTAATGACTTTGCAGGACGGCGCTGAAGGTGCTGTCCGCAACTGATTAGGAACAAACATGTCCATCTACATCAACAAAGACACCAAAGTCATCACCCAAGGCATCACCGGTAAAACCGGCCAGTTCCACACTGAGAAGTGCCAGGAATACGCGAACGGCAAGAACTGCTTCGTCGCGGGTGTGAACCCCAAGAAGGCTGGCGAGTCCATCTTCAACATCCCGATCTACGCATCGGTCAAAGAAGCCGCCACGCAAACCGGCGCGACCGTGTCCGTGATCTACGTGCCACCAGCAGGCGCTGCCGCTGCGATCTGGGAAGCTGTTGAAGCCGACCTGGACTTGGCCATCTGTATCACCGAAGGCATTCCAGTGCGCGACATGCTCGAAGTGCGCAACAAGATGAAGGCCAAGGAAGCCGCTGGCGGCAAGAAAACCTTGCTGTTGGGCCCCAACTGCCCAGGCCTCATCACCCCTGACGAAATCAAAATCGGCATCATGCCCGGTCACATCCACCGCAAAGGCCGCATCGGCGTGGTGTCCCGTTCGGGCACTTTGACCTATGAAGCTGTGGCGATGTTGACCGAAGTGGGCCTGGGCCAGTCCAGCGCCGTCGGTATCGGTGGCGACCCCATCAACGGCTTGAAGCACATCGACGTGATGAAGGCTTTCAACGACGATCCCGACACCGATGCCGTCATCATGATCGGTGAAATCGGCGGTCCAGACGAAGCCGAAGCCGCACAGTGGTGCAAGGCCAACATGAAAAAGCCCGTGGTCGGCTTCATCGCCGGTGTGACTGCCCCTCCCGGCAAGCGCATGGGCCATGCGGGTGCCCTGATCTCTGGCGGTGCCGACACGGCTGACGCCAAGCTCGCCATCATGGAAGAGTGCGGCTTCATCGTCACACGCAACCCGTCTGAACTGGGCAAACTCCTCAAGGCCCAGCTCAAGTAATTCTCGACGCATTCAGGTGTTCCACCCTGCTGCTGGCAGGGTTGTGGTTTGCCACAATATAAAAGCCGGATTTTCCAAGGGATAATCCGGCTTTCTTTTTGCAAATCAAATATAAGGGCCCGTTTTGGCGGGTGAAAGGAACACCGTGGAAGAATTTCTGACCCCTACTTTCTGGTTCGCCGTTGGCCAAATCATCATGATCGACATCCTTTTGGGTGGCGATAACGCTGTGGTGATTGCGCTGGCCTGCCGTCAGTTGCCGGACCACCAGCGCACCAAAGGCATCATGTGGGGCACGGCCGGTGCCATCGTGTTGCGTGTGATCTTGATCTTTTTTGCGCTTACCTTGCTGGCCATTCCTTTCCTCAAGTTCGTGGGTGCCCTCTTGCTGATCTGGATCGGCGTGAAACTGCTCACCCCTGACGAAGAAGACGACCACAGCAACATCCAGGGCAGCGACAAGCTCTGGGGCGCGGTCAAGACCGTGATCATTGCCGACCTGGTGATGAGCGTGGACAACGTGATCGCCATCGCTGGCGCTGCCCAGACTTCGGGCAATGCCGATCACCAGATGCCCTTGGTCATCTTTGGCTTGTTGGTCAGCATCCCGATCATCGTCTGGGGCAGCCAGTTGGTGCTCAAACTCATGGACCGCTTCCCGATGATCATCACTGCTGGCGGCATGCTGCTGGGCTGGATTGCGGGCACCATGATGCAAACAGATCCCGGCTTGGTGGCGTACTTGCCGCAAGACAAGGTGTGGGGCTATGCCATGGGCTTGGCAGGTGCTTTGCTGGTGTTGGCTTTGGGCAAGATCATCTTGGCACGCCGTCCGGCTTCTCAAGAAGCTGCTTAAACTTGATCCGCCACTTCAGCCCCAAGTCGTATCGCGACTTGGGGCTTTTGTTCGTCTGCGGGTTCTATGTTCCCCATAGCGACAAAACACGCTGGAGTTTGATGGGAGGATGATTTACCATCAAGGTACACATTAACCAGGGAGCAAATGCCATGCAAAAAAGGCAGCAAGGTTTGACGTTGATCGAGTTGATGATCGTCATTGCGATCATTGGCATTTTGGGCGCTTTGGCGCTTCCGGCGTATCAGGACTACAGCATTCGTGCCAAAGTCTCAGAAATGCTTCTGGCAGCAGGGGGTTGCAAAACAGCGGTTAACGAAGCCATCAGCTCGGCTTCCCAAGCTGATGTTGCTGCGAACTTGCCCAAGGTCTGCGAGAGCCAAACCAGCCAGTATGTGACCCGCATCAGTGCAGATGCAAATGGCGTCATCACGGTGGTCGGTAACCACGAAGCTTTGCGCGGCAGCACCAGCGCTTCTGCCAACAGCATTTCTTTAACCCCCCTGCAAACGGGCAACACCCCGGTTAGCGGCAACACAGATGGGGGCAAAACGATTGCCAGCTGGCGCTGCGGACCCTCGACAAGCAACGGCATGCCGCTCAAATATCTGCCTGGTTCGTGTAAAGCCAATTGAAATACCCGCTTGGCACCTGAGCGAGCTGGGTAGAGAGTCTGCCTTTGGGCTCCGAAACTTCAGTCACTTTTTGGGCTTGATCAGCCTTGGGTTTCAAAAAGATAAGCCGTACCGAGACGTTGCAATTTGCGGCGTCTCGCCATAATCGCTTTTAGTCGAATGAAAAGCTGTAAAAGTTCTGAAAATTACCCAATTGGATAATTACATAAATTGTCATATTTGATAGATTGATTGGTAGATTCAGAATTAATACCTATATGAAAAAACGACTGGGCCACATTTTTTTGGTCGACGATAACCATGACATTCGGTTTTACCTCAGTGACATGTTGATCATGTTGGGCTATACCGTTGACACCTTTGACAATGCAACCGCGTTTCTTGACAACGCCTTGGACATCTCGCCAGCTGTTTTGTTGTTGGACATGCGCATGCCTGGCGCCAATGGGCTGGAGTTACAGCAGCGCATGGAGTCTTTGGGTCGTAAAACGCCGATCATTTTCATCAGCGGGGAAAGTGACAAGGACGAAATCATTGAAGCTTTTCGCATGGGGGCTGTGGATTTTCTGCTCAAGCCTTTTAACCGGGAAAAGTTGTGTCAGGTGGTGGACAAGGCCCTGGAAATAGACCGCCAAAGGAACCAAGATTTCGTCAAAACAGATGCGCTCAGACGTTCCTTTGACACTTTGTCAGCGCGTGAGCAAGAGATTTTCATGATGATTGTTCAGGGCCTTACCAACAAAGGCATTGCTGAAATCACCGGAATTCAGGCGGGCACAGCAAAAAAACACCGCGCAACCATCTACCAAAAGTTCCAAATCAACACCAGTGCCGAACTCATCAGACTATGCAAAGGTGTGGACTTGAGTCAACTCAAGGCCATGGAAGAGGCAGCAGATTAAGAAGGGTATCCATCTGGTGGTGGCTAAAGAACCCGTCCTGAAGACTTGAAAGTTACATAAAGGAGCAGAGCTTAGTGTGTCGTGTGACCAAGACGGACTGGGCGCGCGGTTAAAATCAACTTTTTACCCAAGGAGCGTTGCAGCCCGCCGCCGCCCAGGCGCAGCAGGTCAGGCTTGGGGCCGTTCAATGTCTGAATGAACTTGCACAACGACGCTCACCTGATAAACCAAGGTGAGCCCGTGTCTGTTGTCGCGTCTTCCATCATGTCTGTTCCCCCCATGAAGTTGTCCGGTCTGGAGCCTGTCTCCATCGGCACCGGCTCCCTGTTTGTCAACGTGGGTGAGCGCACCAACGTGACCGGCTCCAAGGCCTTTGCCCGCATGATCTTGAACGGCGAGTACGAGCAGGCTTTGGCTGTGGCGCGTCAGCAGGTCGAAAACGGTGCGCAGGTC
>JBIKHW010000181.1:0-6840 GCA_044361935.1 Limnohabitans sp.
CAAAAAATCCTTCACCGCTTGCAGCGATGCCTGCGCCGCTTCTTCCTGCGGCAAATGCCCCACCTGTGGCCAAGATACCAAACGGCTGCCGGGCAAGTCTTTCAGGTAATCGCGGGCGTTGCTGAATGGGATCATGGCGTCCGCCTCGCCCCAGACCAGCAAGGTGGGCGCTCGGATTTGGCGCAGCAGTGGCCCGGGCTCTTGCAACACGGTTTGCGCCAAACGGTCGAGCATGGCCTGGCGAGCCCCGGGCGCCAAAATCAAATCGTGGTAACGCGTGGTCACGGCATCACTGAGCGACTCGGGTTGGGCATAAGCCGCTTGCAGGTTCATGCGCAGCAAGGGCTTGGGCAGCACATGGCGCATCAGGCCCAGCGTGGCGGGCACGTCCATGGGCTTGCCGTACTCAAAGCCGAAACTGGCATAACCATCGGGGGCCACCAACACCAGTTTGTTGATCCGCTCGGGGAATTTGGCCGCAAAGGTCCAGGCGATACGCCCCCCCATCGAGTGGCCCACCAGGCTGACGCGGGACAGACCCAGGTCATCGAGTAAAGCGCTCAGCAACTGCAAGCTGCGCTCGTCGCGGTAATCGTGTGCCGGGTCGGGCGGGCTCAGGCCACTGCCGGGCAGGTCGATGCGCACCACGCGGTGCGTGGCGGCCAGGCCCTGGGCCCAGGCGTCCCAGGTCTGCAGGCTCGAACCAAAGCCGTGTAACAAAACGACCGCTGGGGCATTGCCCTGTGCATCGGACTTGCCGGGTGCTGAGCTGGGCGGACCGCTGTCGCGCACATGCAACTGCCACGGCCCCACGCTGCGCAAGTCGGCGGCGGCTGCGAGGTAACGGGCCTCCAAGGTGGCGCGCGGCACATCCGGTGTCCACAACCACAGGGACAGCAGCGTCAAAGCGGTCAGCGCCAGCACGAGCCCAAACCTCTTCATGCGGCGCAGGCCGCGCGCGGGAGATCGGCCACGGCTAGATGGCGAACATGAGCAGCAACACCATCTGAAGGCCGTAGATGATCATCAAGCCCAGTTTGTAGGTGTCGCGCAAAGTGTCCGACAAGCGCTGCATCCGGCGGTCCAGCCACCAATAGGCCGCGCCGCACAGGCCGGTCATCAACAAAAAAATCGTGGCCATGAGGGAGGGGGGCATGGGAGCTCCTATTGTGGATTTGAGCGTTCAAGGCTGGGCGCCAAAAGGCCCGTTGAGCATCACGGTGTGCACGTTCAGCGCGGCGGCAATGCTGACCCAGACCCAGTAGGTGATGAGCAACAAACTGGCCCAGCGCGACAAGCGCCACAGGCCCATGATCAGCGCCATGATGGACAGCCACAAAAACACCACTTCGAACAGTGCCCAATCCGGTCGCTGCAGCTTGAAGTAAAGCGCACTCCACACAATATTTAGCAGTGCATTCGCCCCAAACAGCACCGTCACACGTCGGCGCAGCGCGGGCGTGTCTGCCGCTTGCCAGGCCAGATAGCCGCTGATGGCGCACAAGGTGAAGATGGTGGACCAGATCGCCCCGAATGCGGCGTCGGGGGGCTTCCACGGCGGGTGCTTGAGCGCAAAGTACCACGGCCCCAACTCGGTCAGGGCCGCGCCGATGCCCGCTGTGGCGTAGCTGAACACAAAGGCCAGGATCAGGGTGCGCAAAGACGCTTTGTGCCAGCGCCCCAAGGTTGGCATCAGCAAGCCGTGTTCTGGGTGCTGGTTCAATCAGGCCTCACGTGCGTGCCAAACCCAGCAAGTGGGCCATGTCTTTCATGAAGATGCGCACGTGGGCCATCGGGTCCTTGCGTGCCAGTTCCTTGTTCATGTAGGACTCAAACGTCAGGCGCTGCACATCGCGGTCCTCGCAGATCTTGACGAACTTTTCGCGGCGTTTGTCGTTTTGGTACCAGAAATACTGCATCACGCCCAAGATCCAGAACACCCGGCCGTGCTGCTTCATGAAGCTCTTGCGGCCTTGTTTCAGGCAAGCACTGTTGCCTGTTTTCAGGGCCTCGTGGGCGGCCTTGGCCACGCGCCGGGCGCAGTCCATGGCGTAGTAAATGCCCTCGCCCGACGACGGCGCCACCACGCCAGCGGCGTCACCGATCACCACCACGTCGCGGCCGTTGTCCCACTGCGGCAAGGGCTTGAGCGGGATGGGCGCACCTTCGCGGCGCAAGGTGGGTGCATGGGTCAGTCCCGCAATCTCCCGCAAGCGCGCCGTGGCACTGCGCAGCGAATACCCTTTGTCGGCGCTGCCCATGCCCACGCTCATGGTCTTGCCATGTGGGAAGACCCAGCCATAAAAGTCTGGCGAAACCTCGCCTTGGTAATACACATCGCAGCGCGCCGCATCGTAGCCGGGTTGGCCCACGGGCGACTCGATGATCTCGTGGTACGCAAAAACGTACTTGGTTTTGTGCGCATTGGGAATGGCCTGGCGCGCCACTTCAGATCGCGCCCCGTCGGCCCCCACCACCATGCGGGTAGACACCTTGACGGGTTGGGCGTGCTCCAGCGCCGCGTGTTCTTTGGGCGTGACCGGGGTGTAGTGCACCCACAACTGGCCACTGTCGTCGTGCTGCAGCTTGTCAAAAATCGCCTGGCAGCGCACCGCGCCCGACTGGGCTGCACGGTCGCGCAAATACTCGTCAAACTCGTCGCGGTCCACCATGCCGACAAAGCCGTTGTCGATCGGGATGTCGACCTTGTTGTCGGTCGGCGAGATCATACGGGCACAACGCACCTTGGCCACCAGCAGGTGGTCGGGGATGTCGAAGTCCTGGATCAGGCGTGGCGGGATCGCACCGCCGCAGGGTTTGGTGCGGCCCTGGCGGTCCAAGAGCAACACACGCCAGCCTTGGCGCACCAAATCGTGTGCAGCGGTGGCCCCCGAAGGACCTCCGCCCACCACCACAAAATCGTAATCGGTTTGGTTCATGAGCTTGACCCACCTTTGAGCAATACGGGACCATCAAAACGCAAAGGCGCTCGCTGCGTTGCTGGCCCAGAGCGCAGGCGCGAAGCCACCGCTGCCGAGACCGCAAACATGAGCGCTTGCATGCCAAACACGGCGGCATAGGCCGTGCGTTGTTCCCCCAACAAGGCGTGGGCCAGATCGCTGGCAGCGGTGCCGAGCAATCCCCCCAAACCAAAGGCCGCCGCTTGCGCGGCGCCCCACAAACCCATGCGTGTGCCTTCGCGGCCCGCACCGCCTTCGCCAGCAAGACGCATCATGGTGGCAATCGCGGCGATCGAGAACGCACCGTTGGCCACACCCAAAAACACCACATTGGCCTTGAGTGGCCATTCAGCAGACAAGGCAGAACTGACCAAGCCCACCGTGGCCAGCGCCGACACCAAGCAGCCACCCACCATCCAAGCTTGCACAGAGCCCAGGCGCCCCGCCACCCAGCGCGACCCTGCCCCAGCCACCGCCAGCATGCCGATCAGCACGCCCATGTGGTGCCAGCCCGACAGCTGCGTGGTCTGCCCCGGCGTGAAGCCGTGCACCGCGCCCGCAAAGGGCTCCAGAATCAAGTCTTGTGCGCTGTAGGCCAGCATGGACATGAACACAAACACAGTGAATGTGCGTGCCGCAGGCTCGGCCCACACCTCTTGAAAAGCTTCTTTGAAATTTTGTTTTTGCAGGCGCTCGGTGGCCACGCTGGGCGCTGCGGCCTGTGAGGGGTCCCCGTCTTTTTCCAGGCCCCACAAACACAGCGCCGTGATGCATGCCGTGACCAAGCTCAAACCTGCAGAAACCTGCAGCAGCACCTGCGGGCTGTAGGGGTCGATCAGCTTACCCACCACACCGGCAGTCACAGCAAAGCCCACGATCATCATCAGCCACACGGTGGTAGCCGCAGGCGCACGGCGCTCATCAGGCACGCGCTTGGCCATCAGGGCGAGCAGCGATGTGCCACACGCGCTCACGCCCAAACCGATCAAACTGAAAGAGAACCAGGCCAATAAAGCGCCATACAAAGGTTGGGTGGCCATCCACACCGTGGCCCAAGCGGCCATCACGCCGCCCACACCCAGCACCAACATGCCGCCCATCATCCAGGGCGTGCTGCGCCGACCTTTATCAGACCCAAATCCCATGCGCGGGCGCACCATCTGCACCGCGTAATGCCAGGCCACAAGAAAACCGGGCAGCAAGGCGGGCAGCGCCAGCTCGACCACCATGATGCGGTTGAGCGTGGACGTGGTCACCACCACCACCGCGCCCAGACAGGCCTGAATCAGCCCCAGTCGGATGATCTGGAACCAGCCAAATACCTGTGCATTCATCGGTGCGTTCATAGAACCCCCACGCTGCTGTGCAAGCCGCTCAACTGGCGCAGGCCCCAGGCGCTGACCATCATGCCGCTGACAAACAGCGGCACACCAAAGGCCGAGACGTGCAATGCGCGTTCCACCGGTTGGCGCAAAAATTTGAGCATCAAAGGCCCCTGGGCAAGCGCCAAAACCAAAACGGCTGCCGCATGCCATGGCAGCTGCCAGTTCAGCAGCAAAGCCGCCACCACCCCTTGAGGCACCAGCATGAACACACAGGCCATGCGCGCCGCGCCGTGCTCACCCAGCTGCACTGGCAACGAAGCCACGCCCATGCGTCTGTCGCCTTCGATGGCCTTGAAATCGTTGAGCGTCATGATGCCGTGGGCACCCACGCTGTAGAGCAGCGCCAGCGCAATCGAGTGCGGTCCGGGCCAGGCCCCGCCCAGCATGACGGCCGTGCCGGTCAGCCAGGCCAGCCCTTCGTAACTCAGGGCGCACGCTGCGTTGCCCCACCAGCCGTTGTTTTTGAGGCGCACGGGCGGTGCGCTGTAGGCCCACGACAGCGCAATGGCCAAGCCGCAGGCCACAAAGCCCCAAGGCCCCATGAGTGTGGCCCAAACCAGCGACAGCGCAGTCCAGGCGATGGCAATGCCCAAACCCCAGCGCCCGGGCATGCGACCCGAAGGTATGGGGCGGTTCGGCTCGTTGATGGCGTCCACATGCCGGTCAAACCAGTCGTTCACCGCTTGGCTGCTGGCGCACACCAGCGGGCCGGTCAGCACCAGACCCAAAAGCAACAAAGCCCAGTTGGCACCGATGTCCTGGCCAGAGGCCACCACGCCGCAGGCAAAGGCCCACATGGGCGGAAACCAAGTGATGGGTTTGAGGAATTCAGCCACCGTGCGCAAGGCGGGCCGACTCAGCGGCGGCGTCAGGGCCTGGTTGTGTGGCGCATGGGCCAAAGGTGGGGTGTCCATGCCCCCATTTTGAAGAGAGTTTTTAAAATGTCAACTGGGATTGACACTTAATGTCAATTTATATTGACACGCTTCAAGGTGCGTCAGTTTCGGCCTCGGCCACCATGCCAAAGCGGCGCAGCTTGACGTACAGACTTTGGCGCGACAAACCCAACATCTCTGCAGCAGATGCGCGGTTATTGTGGGTCAGTTCCAGCGCTGCTTCGATGCACATGCGCTCGATGGTGTCCACCGTCTCGCCCACGATGTCCTTGATCGGGCGACGCCCCACCAACTGCGAGAGGTCGGCAAACGGGTTGGCCTGGCTTTGCGCCACCGACGCCCCGCCTTGCAGACGGCGGTCCATGTCGCGCACAAAAAAGGCATACATCGGCTCGGGCCGCGCCAGGCACACGGCCGAGACCTCGACCGGCAAGGTCATGCCCGACAGGGTGCGAACCTCGGTGGCGAAATTGCGCACCGGCAACTGCTGGCGCAAGCTGGTGTTGAGCACGCCCCAGTCCACCGCGCCACGCAAGAGCCAGCGCTCCAGGCTTTGACCCACCACCTGAGACGAAGCCGTCAGGCCCAGCAAAGCCATGCCCTCTTCGTTCACGCTTTTGATCAAACCCGAGGTGTCGGTCAGCAGCCAGCCATCCGGGAAGCGCTCCATGGCTTCGCTCAAAGCGGCCGAAGAACCGGTTTCATGCAATGGCATGGAGGCGGTCTCGCGCGTGACCAAGCGCACCAGGAACTGCGCCCCGCCCTCTTGCCGAAAAACCGTGGCCGACACCGTCCAGGCCGAGGGCAAGCCCGCCACGCGGGCGGCACACATCTCGATGCGGCCTGTGGCCAGCGCCGTGCGCAGCAAGGACTGCACTTCACCTTGGCTTTCACCTTCAAAACATTCGCGCACATCGCGGCCCACCAGGCGTTTGCCCGCGTCTTTGAGCAGAGACTGCGCGCCCACATTGGCCTCCAGCACGCGCTGGGTGCTCGCGTCCACCATCAACACAGCCTCGGAGGAGGTGTCAAACAGCACACGGTAGCGCGCCTCGATGTGGCGCAGGCGCAAATAGTCGCGCTCCATGGACTGCTGGGTTTCGACCAGGCGGCGCTGCAACTCGGCCAAGCTTTCCAGATCCCGGCCCATGGCCAGCAGTTTGCCGCCGGCCAGTGGCAACACCACATACTGAATGGCCACCTCACTCCCAACCGGGGAGAGGTGGTTCACATGCCGCCAGCGCATCACATCGGGAACACCCTGAGAAGACAACATCTCTTGGATCTTGGTGCGGCTTTCGCTGGTGACGGTGTCGATCCATCGGCGGCCCACCCAAGACTGGCAGCCCAAAGCGGCCAGCGTGTCACGCCCGGTCGACACGTCCTCGATCACCCCCTGCGGGTCCATGACCAAGGTGACATCAGACACCACCCCCAGCAACTGGGAAAAGGTGGAGGGGTCCAGAGAGGGAAGCTTCATGTTGTAAACCAAACGGGTTTGAGCATCAGGAAGTTGACACTTGAATTTGTCATACAAGTATAGGCTTATATGTCAGAAAAAATGGATGGCCTTGTGGTTTCAATGTTAGGAAACGTACA
>JBIKHW010000010.1:0-23132 GCA_044361935.1 Limnohabitans sp.
ATGTACGACAGCCCCCGAGACACGGTGCCGCAGCTCAAAAAATTCCTCGTGGTGCTGGCCGAACACCGCCAGCAACTGGAGTCGCAGCTGGCCGACCTGGAGGCCACGCTGGACGAGGTCAAAACCCACGAAAAAGAAACCCGCAGCTTGCTGACCAAGGCCAACAAGGTGGGGGCTGGCGCTTGACAGCATGGCGTGGCGGAGGGTCAGGACAGGCCCCGGTTTTGGTTGACGTTGACGTAAACGTCAATTAAAGTCCGGGTTTGATGTCAAGCACTGGATGTGATGTGAGCACTGCCCCCTCTTCAGACCCGACAACCCTTGCAGCCGGTGCCGCCCTAGACCGTGCGGCCCACGAGCGCGTAGCCCTGAGCCTGGCCCGTCAGGGCATGATGAACCACTTGGGTGTTCGCTTGTTGTCGGCCACAGTTGGGCAGGTCGAATTGGCGGTGCCCTACAGCGACAAAGTGACGCAGCAGCAAGGCGGTTTTCATGGCGGTGCCATTGGCGCGCTGGCGGACATTGCCGCCGGATACGCGGCACTGACCGTGTCGCCAGAAGGCATGGAAGTCACCACCGTGGAATACAAGATCAACTTCCTCTCCAACTTTCAAGGTGGCGAGATTCGCGCCACCGGACGTGTCACCAAAGCGGGCAAACGCATCATCGTGACCAGCGCCGAAGTGGTGCACATCAACGACAGTGGCAAACGCTCGGATTGCGCTGTGATGCAATCAACGCTGGTGCCTGTTCCAAAAACATACTGACATGTGCTTTCAGCGTTGAGCGTGAAGCCTCAACCCTGAACGCGCACCGCTTAAAGCCAAACCCCAAAAGGAGCCCCCATGAACAACCTGCCCGGCCTGAATTTTCAACTCGGTGAAGACATCGATGCCCTGCGCGACGCGGTGCGCGACTTTGCCCAAGCCGAAATCGCCCCCCGCGCGGCCGAGATCGACCGCAATGACCAGTTCCCCATGGACCTGTGGCGCAAGATGGGCGAGCTGGGCGTGCTGGGCATCACCGTGGGTGAGGAATACGGCGGTGCCAACATGGGCTACTTGGCCCACATGATCGCCATGGAAGAAATCTCCCGTGCCAGCGCCTCCGTGGGCCTGAGCTACGGCGCGCACTCCAATCTGTGCGTCAACCAGATCAAGCGCAACGGCACACCCGAGCAGCGTGCCAAATACCTGCCCAAGCTCATCAGTGGTGAGCATGTGGGTGCCTTGGCCATGTCGGAGCCCGGTGCGGGCTCGGACGTGCTGAGCATGAAGCTCAAGGCCGAAGACAAAGGCGGCTACTACCTGCTCAACGGCTCCAAGATGTGGATCACCAACGGCCCGGATGCCGACACCCTGGTGGTCTACGCCAAGAGCGAACCCGAGCTGGGCGCGCGCGGCGTGACGGCCTTTTTGATCGAAAAGGGCATGAAGGGTTTTTCCATTGCGCAAAAGCTCGACAAGCTGGGCATGCGCGGCAGCCACACGGGCGAGCTGGTGTTCAACAACGTCGAAGTGCCTGCCGAAAACATCTTGGGTGGTCTGAACAATGGCGCCAAGGTGCTGATGAGCGGACTGGACTATGAGCGTGCAGTCTTGACCGGTGGCCCGCTGGGCATCATGCAAGCCGTCATGGACAACGTGATCCCCTACATCCACGACCGCAAGCAGTTTGGCCAAAGTATTGGCGAGTTCCAGCTGATTCAGGGGAAAGTGGCCGACATGTACACCGTGCTGCAGGCGGGTCGCAGCTTTGCCTACACAGTGGCCAAAAACCTGGACCTGCTGGGCGCCGAGCATGTGCGCCAGGTGCGCAAGGACTGCGCCAGCGTCATCCTCTGGACCGCCGAAAAAGCCACCTGGATGGCTGGCGAAGGCGTGCAAATTTTTGGAGGCAATGGCTACATCAACGAATACCCGCTGGGCCGTTTGTGGCGCGACGCCAAGTTGTACGAAATCGGTGCGGGCACCAGCGAGATCCGCCGCATGCTGATCGGCCGCGAATTGTTTGCTGAAACCTGCTGAAACCTGCTGAAAACTGCTGAGACGTGCACCATGCAAACACTGCTTGCCAACAACCGCGAATGGGCGGCGCGCATGAAGCGCGAAGACCCCGAATTTTTCACACGACTGGCCAACCAGCAAACGCCCCGATTCCTGTGGATTGGCTGCTCCGACAGCAGGGTGCCTGCCAACCAGATCACCGGTCTGGACCCGGGTGAGGTGTTTGTGCACCGCAATGTGGCCAATCTGGTGGTGCACTCCGACCTCAATGCCTTGTCCGTCATTCAGTACGCGGTGGATGTCCTTAAGGTCGAGCAGATCATGGTGGTGGGGCATTACGGCTGTGGCGGTGTGCTGGCCACTTTGCGTGGTTTGCGCGTGGGCTTGGTCGACAACTGGTTGCGGCATGTGCACGACGTGAAAGTGCGGCACCGTCGCCGCCTCGATCACCTGAGCATTCCCGAGCAGGAAGATACTTTGTGCGAAATGAATGTGATCGAACAGGTGGGCAACGTGGCATTGACCAACGTGGTGCAGGACGCCTGGGCACGCGGTCAGAAACTCAGCGTGCATGGTTGGTGTTATGGCATCAAGGACGGCCTGGCCAAAGACCTCGGGGTGAGCATGACCCATCCCGGTGAGGTGCTGGGCGTATTCCGCAATGCGCTCAAGCGCTATCCGAGAGGCGGCTGAGCGCCGAGTACCCATGAGCTTGGCAGAATTTCTGGAGTTGGGCAGTTATGCGGTGACCGTATTCGGTCTGCCCTATGCCGTCTGGGTGTTTTGGTTGGAGCAACGCAAGGAGCGCGAGAACGAAGAAGAAGAGGCGTACCAGCACCTCTCAGACGCGTACAACGATTTTTTGAAAGTGGTGCTGGACCACGCCGATTTGCAGCTGCGCACCACCCAGGCCCTGCGCGATCCCACACCCGAGCAGCGCGAACGCATGATGACCATCTTCGACATGCTGATCGCCTTGTTCGAGCGGGCCTATCTGATTGCTTATCGAGAAACCATGAGCGTCACCGAACAGAGGCGCTGGAACTCCTGGGACGACTATATGCGCGAGTGGTGCAGGCGCGACGACTTCCGTTTGGCCTTGCCCCTCTTGCTGCGCGGTGAAGACCCCGACTTCGTGGCCTACATCCGCCGAATTGCCGAAGAAGAAACTGGCGAACACCTCATCATTGCCGACATCCACGCCTGAAAGGAATTCATATGTCACACGACCCCATCGTCATCGTCAGCGCTGCCCGCACCCCCATGGGCAGCTTTCAAGGCGACTTTTCTGCGCTGGCCGCCCACGACCTGGGTGGTGCCGCCATCAAGGCTGCTGTGGAGCGTGCTGGCATCAGCCCTGAGCTGGTCACCGAAGTGCTATTCGGCAACTGCCTGATGGCGGGCCAGGGCCAGGCCCCGGCGCGTCAAGCAGGCTTCAAAGGCGGTTTGCCCAAGAGCGCGGGCGCGGTCACCTTGTCCAAGATGTGCGGCTCGGGCATGCGCGCGGCCATGTTCGCGCACGACATGCTGACGGCTGGCACGCACGACGTGTTGGTGGCGGGCGGCATGGAAAGCATGACGAATGCGCCCTACCTCATGCTCAAAGGCCGTGGCGGCTACCGCATGGGCCACGACCGCATCTTTGACCACATGATGCTCGACGGCCTGGAAGACGCTTATGAGCCCGGCCGCAGCATGGGCACCTTTGGCGAAGACTGCGCCGCCAAATACAGCTTCACCCGCGCCGAGCAAGACCACTTTGCCACCAGCAGTGTGCAGCGCGCCAAGGCCGCGACTGAGTCGGGTGCCTTTGCGGCCGAGATCACGCCCGTGACGGTGAAAGACCGCAGCGGCGAACGTGTGGTGTCCATCGACGAAGGCCCGGGCAAAGTCAAGCTCGACAAGATCACCAGCCTCAAGCCCGCCTTCAAGAAAGACGGCACCATCACCGCCGCCAGCAGCTCGTCCATCAACGACGGTGCGGCCGCCATGGTGTTGATGCGCGAGAGCACCGCCGCCAAACTCGGCTGCAAACCGCTGGTCCGCATCGTGAGCCACGCCACCCATGCGCAAGAGCCCGAGTGGTTCGCCACCGCTCCCGTGGGCGCGACGCAAAAAGCCTTGGCCAAAGCGGGCTGGAAAGTCGAAGACGTCGACCTGTGGGAAGTCAACGAAGCCTTTGCTGTGGTGCCCATGGCGCTTATGAAAGAGCTGAACGTGCCGCACGACAAGGTCAACGTGAACGGCGGCGCTTGCGCCTTGGGCCACCCCATCGGCGCGTCTGGCGCCCGCATCATGGTCACCCTGATCCATGCGCTCAAAGCCCGTGGCCTCAAGAAGGGTTTGGCCACGCTTTGTATTGGCGGTGGCGAAGGCACGGCTGTGGCGCTGGAACTCGTGTGATGTTGTTGTTTGTAGGTCGGAGCTTCAGCTCCGACATCTGCCTGCAAAGGCTCCATGTCGGGGCTAAAGCCACCGACCTACAGCTCAGACATTGGTCGCTATAAGTTGCAGCTATTACGGAGAATGACATGGCAACAGTTTTGTTGATTGGCGCGTCCCGGGGAATTGGCCTGGAACTGGCTCGACAGTACCGAGAGGATGGCTGGCGCGTCATTGCCACTGCACGCAATTCGGATGGCTTGGAGCGCTTGAAAGGGCTTGGCTGCGAAACTTTGCGTGTGGACGTGACCGACCCGTCCAGCAACTCGGGCCTGTCTTGGCAACTCGACGGCGAAAAAATCGACCTCGCCATTTACGTGGCGGGCGCGATGGACCGTGCCAGCGCCAACACCCCGCCCACCCGCGACAGCTTTGACGCGGTGATGCACACCAACGTGATGGGCGCCATGCAGGTTATCCCCCAGATCGTGCCCATGGTGCAAGAGGCAAAAGGTGTGATCGCGTGCATCAGCTCCATCATGGGCAGCCAACAAGAGACCACGAGCGGCAACGCCGCGCTTTACCGCGTGAGCAAGGCGGCGCTCAACATGGTGGTCCGCTGCACCCAGGCCGAGCAGCCAGGCATCACCGTGGTGGCCATCCACCCCGGCTGGGTGCAGACAGACATGGGCGGCGCGGCTGCACCACTGACGCCCGAGCAAAGCGCGAGCAGCTTGCGGCAGACCTTGAACCACATCCTTGAACAACGCGACCCCAAACACCGAGGCGCATTTTTGAACCACGATGGCAGCACGCTGCCTTGGTGAACCGACACTGAAAGACCGACATGCTGCTGACCCCCGACCAGGAAATGATCCGCGACGCGGTACGTGACTTTGCCCAGCGCGAGCTGTGGCCCCACGCCGCCGAGTGGGACAAGAAGCACCACTTTCCCAAAGAAGCGCACAAGGGCCTGGCCGAGCTGGGTGCGTACGGCATTTGTGTGCCCGAAGAGTTGGGCGGCGCAGGTCTGGACTATGTGACGCTGGCGCTGGTGCTCGAAGAAATCGCAGCCGGTGACGGCGGTGTCAGCACCACCATCAGCGTGACCAACTGCCCTGTGAATGCCATCTTGATGATGTACGGCAACGCCGCGCAAAAAGCGCAGTGGCTCACGCCGCTGGCTCAGGGTCAGATGCTGGGTGCGTTTTGCCTGACCGAGCCGCATGTGGGCTCGGACGCCTCGGCCCTGCGCACCACGGCCGTGAAAGACGGCGACGAATACGTGATCAATGGCGTCAAGCAGTTCATCACCAGCGGCCAACACGGCGATGTGGCGGTGGTGATTGCGTTGACCGACAAAGGCGCGGGCAAGAAAGGCATGAGCGCTTTTCTCGTGCCCACCAGCGCTCCGGGTTATGTGGTGGCGCGCCTGGAAGACAAGCTGGGCCAGCACAGCAGCGACACCGCGCAGATCAATTTTGACAACTGCCGCATCCCCGCCGAAAACCTGATCGGCCAAGAGGGCGAGGGCTATAAGATCGCCTTGTCATCTTTAGAGGGCGGGCGCATCGGCATTGCTGCGCAGAGTCTGGGCATGGCCCGCAGCGCGCTCGATGAGGCGATCGACTACGCCAAGCAGCGCGAGAGCTTTGGCACGGCCATCTTCAACCACCAGGCGGTGGGGTTTCGCTTGGCCGACTGCGCCACGCAACTCGAAGCGGCACGCCAGTTGATTTGGCATGCGGCCAGCTTGCGCGACGCGGGCCGCCCTTGTCTGAAAGAGGCCGCCATGGCCAAGCTGTTCGCCAGCGAAGCGGCTGAGAAGGTTTGTTCTGCCGCCATCCAGACCCTGGGCGGCTATGGCTATGTGAGCGACTTTCCGGTGGAGCGCATCTACCGCGATGTGCGCGTTTGCCAGATTTACGAAGGCACCAGCGACGTTCAGAAAATCATCATTCAGCGGGCGCTTTGATGCGACGTTCATGCCTTCATCGTGAAGGCATGACCCTGTCAGCATCGGCTCAGCACCCAAGCGGTGTCATGTCCAAGTGTCTGGAACAGTTTTTTAACTGAATTTCAACCCCTTTTTTTAAAAGACCACCCTCTTGGGGCTGGTTTTTGATGGGGTTGTAGCACTTGTTGGTGCTGCGCTGTGCCTGCTCTTTGTGCAAAACCTGGAACGCACGCAGGCATTGCCCCTGGCCGATACGGACAGCGCTGTTTGAAGTGATTTGAAGTCTTTCTTTAAGCGATCTACCTCCTGATCCAGTAGCCGCGCGTCAAGCCTGCCAGGGCGTGCACTTGCGTCACTTTCTTGATAGGCATTTGCCGGATGTCAGCTGGTCTGAGCCCTGTAAAGTGCCCACCCGGTGTGAGCCCGTGCAGGTTCTGATGGGGCCTGACGTGGGTGTAAAAACCCTGAATTCATCGAGTACAACTTGCAGTGCAGCACCTTTTGGAATAACCAATTGTCTGAGCAGCGGCTTGAGCGTGCCGATCGAGCGCTGCGGTGAGCTTCGTGAACAACGGGGGCGACATTGGCAAGACGCTCAAGGAGCTGGGCAGCAAAGACAGTGTCAAGAACATCGCACTGGCGATGGTGACGGCGGGCGTGCTCAGTGAGCTGAACACGGCCATGGGCCTGGACAAGGTGACGGTGAAAGACGGATTCACGGCCAACCTGAACAAAGCGGTGATCAACAACCTGGCCAACGCCGGGGTGACCAGCGTGCTGACGGGCACCAGCTTGGAAGACAACATCAAGACGGCTCTAGTGAGTGCGTTGATCAGCGCTGGCTCGGGGCAGGCGGCCAACACCATTGGTGACTTGACTCAAGACAGCCAGGTTCTCAAGGCGCTGGCACACGCGCTGGCCGGTTGCATGGTCGGAGGAGCCGCAGGCGGCAAGCAAGGCTGCGAGAGCGGGGCCATTGGCGCAGTGGTGGGCGAGTTGGCGGCGCAGTGGTATGACCCCAATGGCACCAAACCACCCAAAGACACGCTGGACTTTGTGAAGGTGATCAGTGCAGCCGCAGGTGCCATCACAGGCGACGGCAGCGCAGCGAGTGTGAGCACGGCGGTGATGACGGGGGTGAATGCGGCCATGAACAACCGACTGATGCACTTTGATGAAAAAGAGCGCATCCGAATTGCCGCAGGTGGCGATGTGGACAAACAGGAACGTTTGACCAAGGCGGCATGCTTTGAGATCAAATGCTGGGCGCAATTCCCGGAGGGCAGTGATTTGTACAAAGCCAATTACGTGAGCGTAGCCGAGATGAGTGGCTTGCAGACGGAGTGGGACTGGGTCAAGAGGCAGAAGGACTTTGGGGCGTTCAACTACACACCGTCGCAGAAGTTCACCGATTGGGTGGCATCCAACACGGGGCTGGCCAGCGGAACACTGAACGGCAAGGTTTTGGGAACAGGTGCCAACAAGATATGTGGGAACGGGGACACCAGTTGCTTGACGGGTATTGGGCAGCAGCAAAACCCTGCATTAACCGAAGCCGAGAAGAAAGCCAGGGCGGAGTATTTTGGTAAATGGAGTACTGAGTACCAAAATTCAGCGAATTTGGCTGCAATGATGGGACTTCGACACGCTGCTTATTCGTATGAGATTGCGTCAGGCGTAATGGGGTTGTTGGAGCAGGCTTATCAGCCGAGTTTGGGCCAAGTATTGATTGAACCCAGCCTTGACAAAATTGCAGATGAAATCGCAAAGCAAACGGGTGTTCCACTTGTGATTGTGCAGGAAGTTATCGATAAGCAAGTTAAACCATTGGTTAAGGTCTTAATAGACAACATAGATGCCGCTGCTGGCATAAAGTGAGGCTTAAATGAAGTTAACGACAATCATGTTCCTGATCGGGTGTAGTCTGCTTTTTGCACCGTGGTATCTACTGGATAAACCTGCATTCGGAAGTGTCTTGATATCTTTGATTGGATTCGTTTTCCTGGCGCTTGTTGGCTATAACGCACAAGCAAGCATGGTTGGCCAAGGCGAACCCGGCAAAGAGCTTTTGCAAAAGGCTTGGCATTGGTTTCGCGTTAAGGTGTTGCGCCAGAAAGTGGCCCTGTTGCCTTCTCCTGAGCCGATGGATGCGCACCAGAGCATCGTGCCCAAGCCGCCGCTCAGCCTGCTTTCAAAGTCGGTGCAAGGCATAGGGCTTGTTTTGGTCATTGCGCCAACGCTGCTTGGCTGGAAGGTAGGTAACGACTGGCGCATGGGTTTTATTGCGGTTGGCAGTGCGCTCATTGTTTTAGCCCGCCGAACCTTGCCGCCCCAAAGTCCCAGCGATCCACCGCACGGAAAAGAGCTGTTGCAGGCTGCTTGGGGCTGGGTGCAGCAGCGCTTGAAGGGAAAACCTTGAATGGTGAAATGCACCGTCCTGTCTTCAACAAGAGTTGAAGTCAAAGCCCTGGTGCAGTCGCAAGGGGACGTGGAGATGGGCTAAAACACCGATTTTCTTGTCGTCGATTCTGTGGCAGCAGGCACTTGCCCAAAATGCGTAGAGATGCTCCGCGCCTGCACAATTGCATCCACCGTGGCCAGCGCTGTGGCCTCGGCCGCCATCACGGTGAGAAGCATCAGGTCCACCGGACCGGCTTCGGTGCCGGTGGCCAAGGCAAACAGGGTGTCGCCGTCCAGGGTGGTGTGGGCGGGGCGAATGCTGCGGGCCAGGCCGTCGTGCGCGCTCATGGCCAGGCGTTTGGCCTGGGCTTTGGTGAGGGTGGCGTTGGTGGCCACCACGCCAATGGTGGTGTTGGTGCCTGGTAGGGGGCGGCTGCCGCGCTCGCCCGCCAGCAAGGCGCGTTGGGTGTCCAGCAAGTTTTTCCCATCGGCAGTGCGGGCTCCGGCCAGCACCTGGCCTGTGGCCGGGTCGATCACATCGCCCACCGCGTTGCAGGCGACCAAGGCACCTACCACCCAAGGCCCCACGCGCACACTGGCGTTGCCGATGCCGCCTTTCATGCAGCGGTCCAGGCCAAAGAGCTTGCCCACGCAGGCCCCTGCGCCTGCACCCACATTGCCTGCTGCGGGTGGGGTTGTGGACGCCGCTTTGCAGGCGGCGTAGCCTGCATCTGCGCCGGGCCGAGCTTTTGGGTCGTCGCCCGGGCGCACCACGGGCAAGTCAAACAACACGGCGGCGGGCACGATGGGCACGCGGCCATAGCCGGTTTCAAAGCCGATGCCCTGCTCATCGAGCCAGCGCACCACGCCGGTGGCGGCGTCCAAGCCGAAGGCGCTGCCGCCGCTCAGCACCACGGCATGCACTTTGTCGACCAGGTTGGCTGGGTCCAGCAAATCGGTCTCGCGGGTGCCCGGGGCTGCCCCGCGCACATCCACCCCGCCCACCGCGCCGTCAGGGGCCAGCACCACCGAGCAGCCGGTCAGGCGCTCGCTCAGTGTGAAGTGACCGACCAGCAGGCCGGGGACATCCACAATGGAGCCCACCACCGAGTCTTGGGCGCTGTTTACAATCATTTGTGATGTCATTCAAATCCCTGTTCATCGTTGCTCACAGACCCCAAGGATAGCGCGTGCCCCTGTTCTTTTTGAGACGGTTGCTGAGCTTTGTGTTGACCCTGCTGGCCACATCGGTCGTGGTGTTTGCTGTGCTGGAGTTGCTGCCGGGCAATGCCGCACAGGTCATTTTGGGCGAAACCGCCACGCCCGAGTCGATTTCCGCGATGGAAGAAAAATTGGGCCTGAACCAACCCGCCGCCACCCGCTACCTGAACTGGATGGGCGGCATGCTGCAGGGGCAGACGGGCCTGAGCATCTCTTATGACACGCCTACTGCCCAACTGATGGCTGAGCGAATGCAAGTGACGCTGCCGCTGGCCGTGATGGCCATGGGCCTGACGGTGGCGCTGGCGCTGGCCTTGGGCATTTACGCTGCTTCACAGCAAAACAAGGCGGGTGATGTGGGCGTGATGACGCTCAGCCAGCTGGGCCTGGCCTTGCCCAACTTCTGGCTGGCCATTCTTTTGATTTTGCTGTTTGCTGTGCACCTGGAGTGGGTGAGCGCGGGCGGTTTTCCGGGTTGGTCCGAGGACGATGGCGGCGGGGTGTTGGAGGGCATCAAGGCTTTGCTCTTGCCCGCCATGGCGTTGGCGGCGGTGCAAACGGCCATCTTGACGCGCGTGACCCGCTCGGCCGTGCTCGACACCTTGCGCGAAGACTTTGTGCGCACTGCCCGGGCCAAAGGCCTGTCACGCCGACAGGTGCTGTGGGGCCATGTGCTGCGCAACGCCATGATTCCGGTGCTTACGGTGATGGGCCTGCAGTTTGGCAACTTGATCACCAGCGCCATCGTGATTGAAAACGTGTTTGTGCTGCCCGGCATTGGGCGGCTGATTTTTCAGGCCATTGCCAACCGTGACCTGATCGTGGTGCGCGATGTGGTCATGCTGCTTTCGGCGTTGGTCATTCTCATCAACTTTTGCATCGACGTGCTGTACGCGTGGATCGATCCACGCTTGAAGGCGGGCCATGCGGCATAACAACACCTTTTGGCGACGCGCTTGGCGTCACCCGAGTTTTGTGGCGGGCGGGGCTATGGTGCTGCTGATGGTGCTGTGCGCCGTGCTGTCTTTGTTTTGGTCGCCTTACCCGGTGGGTGACATCGACATCCCCAACAAATTGGCCTCACCCAGCGCTGCGCATTGGTTTGGCACCGACAGCTTGGGTCGCGACATCGGTTCTTTGCTCCTGGTGGGCAGCCAAAACTCCTTGTTGGTGGGATTCATCGCCGTGGGCATTGGTCTGGGTGTGGGTGTGCCTTTGGGTTTGCTGGCTTCGGCGCGGCGTGGTGGGGTGGAGGAGCTCATCATGCGTGCCTCGGACTTCACCTTCGCCTTTCCGGCCTTGTTGTCGGCCATCATGCTCACGGCCATTTACGGGCCGGGCCTGGTGGTGAGCATTGTGGCCATTGGCATTTTCAACATCCCGGTGTTTGCGCGCATTTCGCGCGGCGCGGCCAATGCCGTTTGGGCGCGGGACTTCACGGCCGCAGCCCGCGCTGCAGGCCAAGGCCCGCTGGCCATCACACTCACGCATGTGCTGCCCAACATCGCCAGTGTGCTGATCGTGCAGGCCACCATCCAGTTCGCCATCGCCATCCTGGCCGAGGCGGCTTTGTCTTATTTGGGCCTGGGCACGCAGCCGCCTCAACCCAGCTGGGGCCGCATGCTCAACGAAGCGCAGTCGCAGATGTTTCAGGCCCCCATGCTGGCGGTGTACCCGGGCGCAGCCATTGCGCTGGCGGTGTTGGGTTTGAACTTGTTGGGTGATGGTTTGCGCGATGTGCTCGACCCCCGGCTGGCGCGGCAAAGGTGAGCATGAACGATCGATCAAGCGCCAAACCGTTGCTGCAAGTGGATGATTTGCGCGTGAGCCTGCCCACTGCCCGGGGCTGGGCACAAGCCCTGCGTGGCGTGTCTTGGCGCATGGAGCGGGGTCAGACGGTGGGCCTGATTGGTGAGAGCGGCAGCGGCAAATCGCTCACCGCTTTGGCCCTGATGGGCTTGCTGCCCGAACGCGCCCGCGTGAGCGGCTCGATTGCGCTGCACGGCCAAGAGCTGGTGGGCCTGCCCGAGACGCAGTTGTGCCAGCTGCGCGGGGCCCGCATGGCCATGATCTTCCAGGAGCCGATGACGGCGCTCAACCCCTTGCACCCGATCTGGAAGCAGATCGCCGAGCCCTTGCGCTTGCACCAAAACATGAGTGCCAGCGACGCCAAAGCCCGCGCATTGCAATTGCTCGAACGCGTGCAGCTGCCCCGGGCGCGAGAGCGGCTCGATGCCTATCCGCACGAACTGTCGGGTGGGCAACGCCAGCGCGTGATGATCTCGATCGCGTTGGCCTGCGGCCCGGACCTGTTGATTGCAGACGAACCCACCACCGCGCTGGATGTCACGGTGCAAAAAGAGGTGCTGGCGCTCATCCAACAACTGGTGCGCGAAGACGGCATGGGCTTGCTTTTGATCAGCCACGACTTGGGCCTGATGCAGGACCAAGTGGATCGTGTGATGGTGATGTATGGCGGCGCGGTGGTCGAGATTGCGGCCACGCCCGAGTTGTTTGCGCACCGGGCGCACCCATACACGCGGGGCTTGTTTGCGGCGCGGCCGCGTCTGGGCTTGGTACGCGGCACACGCCTGACCACGATCCCTGGCAGCGTGCCCGAGTTGATGGATTTTCCGGCGGGGTGTGCATTTGCTGATCGCTGCAGCTTGGCTGTGGAGGATTGCCGTCAGTTGCCACCTCAGGCGCAAAGCATTGGCAACGAAGGTGCAGGCGAAACGCCGCATGTGGTCAGTTGCCCGCGCTGGAGGTTGCCATGAGCGTGACGCATACCTTTGCGCCACTGCTGGAGGTGAAGCACTTGGGGCGGCGCTTTGCCTTGCCTCGCGCGGGTTTGTTTCAACCTGCAGGCGCGTTGCAGGCTTTGTCGGACGTGAGCTTCACCTTGGAAGCGGGCAGAAGTTTGGGCATTGTGGGCGAATCGGGTTCGGGTAAGTCCACGCTGGCGCGGCTGGTGATGGCGCTGGACACACCCACTGAGGGGCAGGTCTTGTTCAATGGCGTAGATGTGCATCAGACCCACGGGCAGGCCTTGCGGCAGTTGCGCCGCGGTTTTCAGATGGTGTTTCAGGACCCCTATGGTTCGCTGGACCCTCGCCAAAAAGTGCTGGCCATCGTGACCGAGCCGATACGCACCTTGCAACACGCTTCGGGCGGCCTAGCCGAATGGCACGACCGGGCCGACAGTAAAGCCGAGCTGCGCGACCGCGCCGCTGAGGCTCTGAACGAAGTCGGCCTCAGGGCGGCGGACTTGGACAAATACCCGCACGAGTTTTCGGGGGGTCAACGCCAGCGCATTGCCATTGCCCGCGCCTTGATCACCCGCCCCGCCCTGATCGTGGCGGACGAGCCGGTCAGTGCGCTCGATGTGTCGGTGCAGGCCCAGGTGCTGAACCTGATGATGGACCTGCAAGACCGTTACGGCCTGAGTTATTTGTTCGTCAGCCACGACCTTGCGGTGGTGAATTTGATGTGCGACGATGTACTGGTGTTGCAGTCGGGTCGTGTGGTCGAGCATGGCCCTGCAAGCCAAATTTTCCAGCACGCCGAGCACCCTTACACTCGGACTTTGTTGGCCGCTGTGCCAGGCCAGCCCACTTCTTTTTTGACGCAGGAGTCCCCATGAAAAACGTCTCTTCCTTGACCCGCCGCACCCTCGCTTTGAGCTCGGCGGCCGTGTTGGTTGCCAGCTGGGTGGTTGCGCCTTTGCAGGCGCAAGCGCAGTCGCGCAAAGACACCGTCACGCTCGGCATGATCCTGGAGCCCACCAGCCTGGACCCGACCATGGCCCCGGCTGCCGCCATCGGTGAGGTGGTGCACTACAACATTTTGGAGGGCCTCACCAAAATCAACGTCGATGGCAGTATCAGCCCCTTGTTGGCCGAGAGCTGGAAGATGGACGCCGACGGCAAAGCCTACACCTTCAAACTGCGCAAGGGTGTGAAGTTCCAAGACGGTGCAGTTTTTGATTCGGCCGCTGTCAAGTTCAGCTTCGAGCGAGCCAAAGACGCCAAGAGCACCAACAAAGCCAAAGGCGCGGTGTTCAACAACATCACCCACATCTCGACCCCCGACGCGCACACCGTGGTGTTGGTGCTGACCAACCCTGATGGCAACTTTTTGTTCCGCATGGGCGAGAACACCGCCGTCATCTTGCACCCGGACAGCGCAGCCAATGCGGCCACCAAGCCCGTGGGCACAGGCCCTTACAAACTCGACAACTGGGCCAAAGGCACGGCGGTGAGCTTGTCCAAGTGGGATGGCTTTCGCGATGCCAACGCCATCAAGGTGAAGAAGGTCACTTTCCGCTTCATCAACGATTCGGCTGCCCAAGTGGCCGCCTTGTTGGCGGGCGACATCGATGGCATGCCGCGCTTTCAGTCGCCGCAAAGCATGCAGCAGTTCCAGAAAGACAAGCGCTTTGTGGTGGAGATGGGCAGCACGGCTGGCAAAGGCATCATGACCATCAACAACCGCAAGAAGCCGTTTGACGATGTGCGTGTGCGCCGCGCACTGTCGCACGCGGTCGACAAGAAAGCGTTCATTGACGGCGTGTTTGAAGGCCTGGCCAAGCCCATTGGCAGCCACATGGCCCCCACCGATGCGGGCTATGTGGAGTTGAGCAACACCTATGCCTACGACCCCGAAAAAGCCAAGGCCCTGCTCAAGGAAGCCGGGGTGCAAACCCCACTGAACGTGACCCTGACTTTGCCCCCACCGCCTTATGCCCGCAAGGGCGGCGAGATTTTGGCCGCGCAGCTGGCCAAGGTCGGCATCGTGGCCAAAATCGAAAACGTGGAATGGGCACAGTGGCTGGGCGGCACCTTCAAGGGCAACTTTGACCTGACGGTGATCAACCATGTCGAACCCTTGGACTACATGGCTTACGCCAACCCGCAGTACTACTGGGGTTACGACAGCAAGGCCTTCCGCGACTTGGCAGCCAAACATGCGGCCACCACGGCGGCCAAAGAGCGCACCCAGCTGTTTGGTGACATGCAGCGCATGATCGCCAAAGATGCGGTCAACGTGTTCCTGTTCAATGCGACCAACACAGCGGTTTACCGCAAAGGCCTCAAAGGCCTGTGGTCGAGCTCACCGATTTTTGCCAACGACATGTCGGCTGTGTCCTGGCAATAAATTGAAGGGCAGCCCGAAAGGGCCCTGAAAAGCTTGCTATAATTCGAGGCATGATGCGGCTGTAGCTCAGCTGGATAGAGTACTTGGCTACGAACCAAGGGGTCGTGGGTTCGATTCCTGCCAGCCGCACCAAAAATTAGAAAGCCCACAACGCAAGTTGTGGGCTTTTTCTATTTTTGCCTTTGAACAACAGGACATGAGCAAAGCCTTCACCAAAGAGTCCGACGGCGACGATGACGAAGAGTTGGGTTTGCCCGCTTTGCCAACGGGTGCACGCAACTACATGACGCCAAGCGGTTACGCTCGCCTCAGGGCGGAGCTTTTCACCTTGATGGATGACGAGCGGCCCAAAGTGGTTGAGATCGTGCATTGGGCCGCCAGCAACGGCGACCGTTCAGAAAACGGCGATTACCTGTATGGCAAAAAACGTTTGCGTGAGATCGACCGCCGCATCCGTTTTTTGACCAAGAGGCTGGAGATGGCCGAAGTGGTTGACCCAGCAGTGCACCACGGCAGCGACCAAGTTTTTTTTGGTGCCACGGTCACTTATGCCGAGGCTTCGGGCACCGAGCGCACGGTGACAATTTTGGGCATCGACGAGGCCGACAGTTTGCAAGCTCAGGTCAGCTGGGTCTCGCCCATAGCGCGCACTTTGCTCAAGTCACGCGAAGGCGATGAGCTCAAGCTGCTCACCCCTGTGGGCGTGATCGACATCGAGGTGCTGAAGGTGAGCTATCCGTCAGTGCGCTGAATGAACGTGAAGCCGCCCTTGATTGGACGGGGCGCAGATCAGCCAGGCAAGTGGCCTTTGTTGGTTTGGCGATCGGCCTTGATGACCGAGGGTGTGCGTTTGAGGTGACGCAGCACCTGTTCCAGGTGCGCGGCATCGCGCACAGCCAACACAAACTTCAACTCGGCCGTGTCCTGGGCAGTCTCGTGCCCCATGTCCACGTGCACGATGTCGGTTTCGCCACTGGCCAAAGCACCCGCCACTCGGGCCAGCACACCTTTGCCATTGATCACTGTGACGGTGATGGCGGTCTCGAAGCTGCGGCTCAATTCGTCCGACCACTCCACGCCAATGAAGCGTTCGCTGTCTTTGTGCTCGAGTTTGCGGGCGGTGGCGCAATCGCGGGTGTGCACGGCCAGGCCTTCGCCGCGGCCCAAGTAACCCACAATGTCGTCACCGGGCAGGGGGCGGCAGCAACGCGAATACACCACCGAGGCGTTCTCACTGCCGTCCAAAGTGATCGCGCCTTGTGAGATGGACTCGTGTGCCGTGAAGCGTTCGCGGGTCATCAGCAGGGCATCGGGTTTTTGGCCCAACTCGGACAGGAGCGCAGTCAAACGCTTGGCCACGATGGTGGCGATGCGTTTGCCCAAGCCAATGTCCATCAGCAAATCGGGCTGGTTGCGGTTGCCTGTGAAGCGAAGCAGTTTTTCCCACATTGCATGGTGCGCTTCGTCGTTGGCTGGCAGCTGGTTGATGCCTTCGGCCCGCAAAGCTTGCGCAAGAAGTTTTTCACCTAGGCCCACCGACTCGGTTTGTGCCATGGTTTTGAGGTGGTGGCGGATTTTGGAGCGGGCGCGTCCGGTGCGCACAAAGCCCAGCCAGGCCGGATTCGGGGCTGACACGGGCGCTGTGATCACTTCAACCACGTCACCGTTTTTGAGTTCTGTGCGCAGCGGCACCTGGTCGCCATTGATGCGGGCGGCCATGGCATGGTCGCCCACCCGGCTGTGGATGGCGTAAGCAAAGTCCACTACCGTGGCACCCCTTGGCAAGGCCATGATCTGGCTCTTGGGGGTGAACACATAAACGGCGTCGGGGAACAAGTCGACCTTGACGTGGTCCCAAAATTCGGCCGCGTCGCGAGTTTCGGTCTGGATGTCCAAAAGTGATTGCAGCCACTGCGTGCCCAAGCGCTCCGATTGGGCGCTGGCCGATTCGTGCTCTTTGTAAAGCCAGTGCGCCGCCACACCCGATTCGGCCACCAAGTGCATGGCTTCGGTGCGCATCTGGAACTCGACGTTCACACCCGAAGGCCCCACCAGCGTGGTGTGCAGCGATTGGTAACCGTTGACTTTGGCAATGGCGATATGGTCCTTGAACTTGCCAGGCACCGGTTTGTAAATCTGGTGCAACAGACCCAAAGCGGTGTAGCAGTCGATGACCGAGGGGGCAATGATCCGAAGACCATAAATATCGGTCACTTGCGCAAAGCTCAGGTGCTTTTCATCCATCTTTTTATAAATGGAGTAAAGCGTTTTTTCGCGGCCACTGATGCGCACTTCCATCTTGGATTGGGCGAACACCGCCTCCACATCGGCCTGCACTTTTTGTATCAGGTCGCGGCGTCGGTTGCGTGCGCGTGTCACGGCTTTGGAGAGAACCGCATATCGCCAAGGCAGTAAATGCTTGAAGGACAGGTCCTGCAGCTCACGGTAAATCTGGTTCAGGCCCAGGCGGTGGGCAATCGGGGCGTAGATTTCCAGCGTTTCTGATGCGATTCGGCCCCATTTGCTGCGCGGCATGTCGGACATAGTGCGCATGTTGTGGGTGCGGTCGGCCAGCTTGATCAGGATGACACGCACATCGCGCGCCATGGCCAAAAGCATCTTGCGGAACGACTCGGCCTGGTTTTCCTCGCGCGTGTTGAATTCGAGCTTGTCCAGCTTGGTCAGGCCATCAACCAATTCGGCCACGGGCGAGCCAAAACGCTCTATCAGCTCAATCTTGGTGATGCCGCAGTCTTCCATGGCGTCGTGCAGCAAGGCGGCGGCAAGCGCCTGGGCGTCGAGTTTCCACTCGGTACACAAACCGGCCACCGCGATCGGGTGGGTGATGTAAGGCTCACCGCTTTTGCGCATCTGGCCCAGGTGGGCTTCGTCCGCAAACTTGTAGGCGCGCCGAACCATGTCGGTGTCGGTTTCGTTCAGGTAGCCCAGTTGTGCTTCCAGCGCAGCAAAGCTGGCAGCTGCGGCATTTGCAGCGGCCGGGTCCAGCAACTTGACGCGGCTGGGACTGGCTTTGGGGGGTTTGGGCATCACGGCACTCATGGCATCAATGTAACGTAAGCCAAAGGGTGCTTGAAAAAAGCCAAAAAAAAGCCCCAATACGGGGCAATTTTTCGTGGGTCAAAACCGGTGACAACCGGTCTTGGCCTTGGGGATCATTTCAGGACACGCGCTTGAGCATCTCGATGCCCACTTTGCCTGCAGCAATTTCGCGCAAGGCGGTCACGCCGGGCTTGTTTTTGCTCTCGATGCGGGGGGTGTGGCCCTGGCTCAGCATGCGGGCGCGGTACGTAGCGGCTAAAACCAGCTGAAAGCGGTTGGGGATCTGTTCCAGGCAATCTTCAACAGTGATGCGGGCCATGAGTTTTCCTTGAAAATGTCTGTGCGGGGGTCAAGCCATCTTGAGGGCTTGAAAGGTGTCAGGCCGGGCGCGGCGCTGAACGTGGTACTTGAGACGCTGAGCGTGAACAACCGCTTTCAGGTCAAACAAAGCACGGTCAAATACTTCATTGATTATAACGAAGTCGAATTCTGGGGCCTGGGCCATCTCGATGGCCGCGTTTTGAAGGCGCAGCTCGATGATTTCGGCAGTGTCTTCACCGCGGCGCTCCAACCGAGAGCGCAATTCTTCCCAGCTGGGCGGCAAGATGAAGATGAGCACCGCATTGGCGTACATCTTTTTGATCTGCAAAGCACCCTGGTAGTCGATCTCCAAAATCACATCCGCCCCTTGAGCCATGCGTTCTTCGATCATCTTTTTCGATGTGCCGTAGCGCTGGCCGTGCACATGGGCCCATTCGACAAAGGCGTCGCCCAGCACCATGGCATCAAACTCTTGAGCTGAGGCAAAAAAGTACTCGCGGCCATGTTTTTCTTGGCCCCGGGGGGCGCGGGTGGTGTGCGAGACGGTGGGCTGCACGCGGGAGTCCAGCTCCATCAAAGCCTTGACCAGGCTGGATTTACCGGCCCCGCTGGGGGCGGCCACGACAAACAGGTTTCCGGGGTAATCCATGTTCAGGCTCTTTATTCGATGTTCTGGACTTGTTCGCGCATCTGCTCGATCAGCACCTTCATGTCCACCGAGATGCGGGTCATCTCGAGCACGGCTGATTTGGAGCCCAAGGTGTTGGCTTCGCGGTGCAGCTCCTGGATCAGGAAGTCCAAGCGCTTGCCAATGTCGCCGCCTTGGGTGAGCAGGCGGCTGAGTTCGTCCAGGTGTGAGCGCAGGCGGGTGAGTTCTTCGGCCACATCGATGCGGATGGCAAATGCGGTGGCTTCGGTCAGGGCACGGTCTTGTGCGGCTTCGGGCAAGTGGCTGCCGTCGGCCAGCGCCATGGCGTCTTTCCAGCGCTCCAAAAAGCGCTGGCGCTGCTGCTCGACCAGTTGCGGCACCAGCGGCACGGCCTGTTCGGCCAGGCTGCGCAGCTGCCCAATGTGGCTTTGCAGCATCTCGGTCAGGCGGGCGCCTTCACGGGCGCGGGCATCGCGCAGGGCATTCACAGCTTGGCTGGCCAACTGCATCCATGCGGCCTCGTCGGGTGCGGTTTGGCCCGAGCTGCCCGCCGTCATGCGCAGCACATCGGCCACGCTCAAGGGCCGGGCATCGGGCAACCAGTCCTGAATTTTGTCTTGCAAGGCCGCAATTTTTTGCAGGGCTTGGTGGTTGGGGGCTTGCAGTGAGGCGCTGTCGCCTGCGTCCTGGCTGGCCCGCACTTCGACTTTGCCGCGTTTGATTTGCCGGGTGATCAGCTCGCGCAGGCCGGGTTCAAGTTGTCGCAACTCTTCAGGCAGGCGAAAACTCAGATCCAGAAAGCGGCTGTTGACCGAGCGGATTTCAAGCCCCAGCCGGGCTGTCTGGGCCGCGTTTGCATGGGTTTCACCTTCTGCGGCCGGCGGGCTGTGCTGCACGCTGGCGTATCCGGTCATACTGTAAACTGGCATCGATCAAGTTCCTTGTGACAGCGCTTGGCCCCATGGGCCATGACGCGCTGCTGATGCCCAGCTTGGCTGAGCATGAAACGAGGCATTATCTCAAACTCTTGTGTCCGCCCCGCCCGCTCCTTGCCGGGCGCACGGCCAAGGCCCAAGAGCCAACCACTTCAGCGCCACCATGAACACCTCCAGCTCCTACGCCCGAACCGGTCGCACCGCCGACGCCTTGCGCCCTGTGCGCATCACCCGCGGCTACACCGTGCACGCCGAAGGCTCGGTGCTGATCGAGTTTGGTCAGACCCGCGTGCTGTGCACCGCCTCGGTCGAAGAAAAAGTGCCGGGCCACAAAAAAGGCAGTGGCGAAGGCTGGGTCACGGCCGAATACGGCATGCTGCCCCGCGCCACCCACACCCGGGGCGACCGCGAAGCCGCACGAGGCAAGCAAAGCGGCCGCACCCAAGAAATCCAGCGCCTGATTGGCCGATCTTTGCGGGCCGTGTTTGACCTGAAAAAACTGGGTGAGCGAACCATCCACCTCGATTGCGACGTCTTGCAGGCCGACGGCGGCACGCGCACCGCCAGCATCACAGGTGCTTTTGTCGCTGCGCAAGACGCCGTCAATTGGCTCATGTCTACCGGCAAGCTGAGCGAGTCGCCCATCATCGACCGTGTGGCCGCCATCTCGGTGGGCCTGAAAAACGGTACCGCTTTGCTGGACTTGGACTACCCCGAAGACTCGGCTTGTGACACCGACATGAACGTGGTCATGACCGGTGCTGGCAATTATGTGGAAGTGCAGGGCACGGCCGAGGGCGTGGCCTTCACCCGCGTCGAGATGGACCGCATGCTGGCGCTGGCCGAAAAAGGCATTGCGCAGCTGGTCCAGCTGCAAAAGCAAGCGCACGACGCGCCTCAAACTCTGACTTTCAGCGCCTGAAGCCTTGCACAAGCCGTCCATGAAAATCGTCCTCGCCTCCAACAATGCGGGCAAATTGGCCGAATTGCAAACCTTGTTTGCGCCGCTGGGCATGACGCTGGTGCGCCAGTCCGAGCTGAATATTCCCGAGGCGGCCGAGCCCTTCAAGACATTTGTTGAAAACGCCTTGGCCAAAGCCCGACACGCCGCGCAGCTGAGTGGCCTGCCTGCCTTGGCCGACGATGCAGGCTTGTGCGTGGACGCTTTTGGCGGTCAACCGGGTGTGGACACGGCTTATTACGCCACCCGATTTGGCTACCCCAAGGGTGACGACACCAATGTGAGCGCCTTGCTGGAACAAATGCAGGGCATACAAGGTCCCGAACAGCGCCGTGCAGCCATGGTCAGCACCTTGGTGGCTTTGCGCAGCGCCGATGACCCAGAGCCGCTGATCGCGGTGGGCCGTGTGGTGGTGCAGATCACGCCCGAGCGCCGGGGCAGTAACGGCTTTGGCTTTGACCCGGTGATGTACTTGCCCGAATTTGGCAAGACCTTTGCTGAGCTGCCGTCTGAAGTCAAAAATGCCAACAGCCACCGGGGCCGTGCTGCACAAGCCATGTTGGCGCTGATGCGTGAGCGCTGGCTCGATGGCGCTGCCGGGTGAGCCAGCCATGCGTGAAATGATGGACCCGGTGCACGCCATGCGCCCTGGCGTGCTGCAACTGAATGCTTTGCCGCCCCTGTCGCTCTATGTGCACTTGCCATGGTGCATCAAAAAATGCCCGTATTGCGACTTCAACTCGCATGAATTCCGCGAAGGCGTTGACCCGGTGTCGACGCAAGACGCTTACATCAACGCGCTGTTTGCCGACCTCGAAGCCAGCTTGCCCCTGATTTGGGGCCGCAGCATCCAGACGGTGTTTTTGGGTGGCGGCACGCCCAGCTTGTTTTCGCCCGAAGCGATTGACCGATTGGTGGGCGGCATCCGTGCCCGCGTGCGTCTGGCGCCAGATGCTGAAATCACCATGGAAGCCAATCCCGGCACTTTCGAGAAAGACCGCTTCAAGGCTTTCCGCCAAGCGGGCATCACCCGCTTGTCGATTGGCGTGCAAAGTTTTGACAACGCGCACCTGAAAGCTTTGGGCCGTGTGCATGACCGTGATCAGGCCTTGGCCGCTGTGACCGAAGCCGCCCAGGTGTTCGACACCTTTAACCTCGACCTGATGTACGCCTTGCCTGGCCAAACGCTGGAAGGCTTGGCACAAGACATCCAGACCGCGCTGGCATTTGCGCCGCCGCACATCTCGATCTACCACCTGACCATCGAGCCCAACACGGTGTTCGCCAAATTTCCGCCCACCTTGCCGGAAGACGATTTGGCTTACGAGATGATGGACCGCATCACCGAGCTGACCGGCTTGGCGGGGCTCAACCGCTACGAGGTCTCAGCCTATGCCAAGCCCGGACACCAATGCGCCCACAACCTGAACTACTGGCAGTTTGGCGACTATTTGGGCATTGGCGCCGGGGCGCACAGCAAACTCAGCTTTGCGCACCGGGTTCTGCGGCAAGTGCGTTACCGCGAGCCTGCGCTGTACATGCAGCAAGCCATGAAGGGCGAGCCCGTCACTCAAAGCACCGAAGTCTCGCGTCAAAACTTGCCATTTGAGTTCATGCTCAATGCGCTGCGTTTGCGGGGTGGTTTTGATTTGGCCGACTATGTGGACCGCACGGGCCTGGCCATGACCAGCATTCAAAAAGGCCTGCAAGAGGCTGAAAAACTGGGCCTGATTGGCCGTGACCTGCACCGGGTGTGGCCGACAGAAAAGGGCTTTGATTTTCTGAGTGACCTGCAAGCGCTTTTTCTGGCCGAAGGACCATGAGGGCTCAGGCTCAGGGATGGCGATTTGGGTTCAAGCGCATGCGGTCGATCACAAACTTCATGCCATAGAGCATCAGTAAGGCACCCAAGGCATTGCCCACGAACATGGGCCAAACATCGACCCACACGTTGGCATTGGGTTTTTCAAGTGACCACCAAACCAGTTGGTGACTCATGGCGCTGGCGGCTGAAAAAATAAGGGTGACCTGCAGTAGCCTTGAGGCGGTCATTTGCCCCAATTGCGGCGCCAGCCAACCCTTT
>JBIKHW010000182.1:0-6834 GCA_044361935.1 Limnohabitans sp.
AACGCGCCAACCTGGTGCAGCACCACAAGATCAGCCGCGAAGAGCTCAGCGTGCGCGAACACATGAGCATCGTGCTCAAGCACCTGCAAGGGCGCAAGTTTGTGGAGTTTGAACACCTGTTCGACCCGAGTCTGGGCGTGCCGGTGCTGGTGGTCACCTTCATCGCCTTGCTGGAGCTGGCCAAAGAAACCTTGATCGAGATCACCCAGGCCGAGGCCTTTGCGCCGATTTACGTGCGCCTGGCCTACACCCCCAACTGATCGCGGCCTGTCAGTGGCTGCGTCCGCTTCGGAACATGCCGTGGGTTTTGCGGCTGAGCACGCCTTGGGCGGCGAGCTTGTTCATCGAGGGGCTGGCGTGTGCGTGGGTGATGGCCATGCCCAGGGCATCGGCGGCGTCTTGCCGAGGCAACACCGGCAATTGCAGCAAACGCTTGACCATTTCCTGGATCTGAGATTTGGCGGCGCGGCCGTGACCGGTGACGGATTGCTTCATTTGCAAAGCGGTGTATTCGGCCACAGGCAAGTCGCACGACACCAAGGCCGTCACCGCGCAGCCCCGCGCCTGACCCAGCAGCAAGGTCGCTTGCGGGTTCACGTTGACAAACACGATCTCGACCGAGGCCACATCGGGCTGGTAACGCGCGGTGATTTCACGTACACCGTCATAGATGATTTTCAGGCGGGCAGGCAGGTTGCCCATCTCACCGCGCGTAGTCTCGATCACGCCGCTGGCCACGTATTGCAGGCGCGAGCCCATGATCTCGATCACACCAAATCCGGTGGTTTGCAAACCCGGATCGATCCCCAAGATGCGAATGCTGGCTGGCGCCGGGGTGCTCAGGCTCATGGCAACACCACGTCGTTCATGCGGGCCATGATGGTCTCCGCTCGCCGCGTGAGATAAGCCGATTGCGGCAGCTTTTCAAAATAACGCGGACGCGGCAGCATGACCGCCAGCCGAGAGGCCTCCCAGGCATTCAGACGCGCGGCGCTTTTGCGAAAGTAGTGCTGCGCCGCCGCCTCGGCACCGAACACGCCCTCGCCCCACTCCACGTTGTTGAGGTAGATCTCCAAAATGCGCTCCTTGCTGAGCAAGGCCTCCAACGTCAAGGCCAGCACCATCTCTTGCCCCTTGCGCAGCAGCGTGCGCTCACCCGACAAAAACAGGTTTTTCGCCAACTGCTGGGTGATGGTTGAGCCTCCCACAACTTTGACCACCACCGGTTTGTCGGGTTGGCGCTGGGTGCGTCTTTCTGCCTGCGCTTTGGTCCGTGCGTTTTTCTCCCAGGCTTTTTCAAGGGACTGCCACCAAATGCCATGGTGTTGGGTAAAAGCAGCATCTTCCGAGGCGATGACTGCACGCTGCAAGGTTTTGGACAGCGCGATCATGTCAACGCTTTCTTGTCGCCAGGGCAATTGGCCGTCTCGCATCACGATGAGCCAAGCTTGTGAACGCTGAAAACTGGTGGACTCGGGCGCGACCCAATTCATGCTGACAATGCGCAAGGCAAAAAACAGCTGCAGCGCCACCACAGCCAACATCACCAACAACAACCAGCGTTTCAGTGCAAGCATTTGCGATGTCCTGGGCATTGGGTCAACACAAACCGCATCAGGGTTTGGCCTCTTCAGTGGCCATCATGCGGGTGTCCAGTGTGGCATCCCGCGAGAAATTAAAACGGGTGACGACCACAATCTGATCCGCCTGGGCGCGCATTTTCTGGTTGAACCTGCCAAAAGGGGCTGCGCTGCGCACGATGGCCACGGCGCGGGTGTCCAGCAATGGATTACCGGAAGACTTGGCCACCTCGGAGTTCAACAAGCCCCCACGGCTGTCGACGGTGATCACCATGGTGAGTTGCCCGTAAATCTTCTCACCACCGACCTCCGGAAAGTTCAAGGTCCCTTGGTATTCGATGGTTCGACGCATTTTGTCGTAATACAGTGCGTACACCACCTCTTTGGTGGCTGGACTGATATAGCGTTTGCGGGCTGCGCCCTGAGTTTGGTCAACACGTTGTTCGATTTGTGCCAACTGTCGGGCCAATTGCTGTTGTCGCTGAACTTTGACATCCCGCTCAAGACTGTCAGTTGTGTCGGCCTGGTTTTCGCGCGTCAAGACGGCCAGCTCATCTTTGAGTTGGCTCAACATGCGCATTTGCTGGATTTTGAGTGCTTGAATTTGCTTTTTGACCTCGCTCAGGTCCATGCCTGGATCCTCGTTCATCGAGGGCAACAAGGGGGAGCTGGCAATGCGCACCTCAGGTACTTCACCACCTCCAGCCAAGTTCACCTGAGCCATGGCTTGCGCCTCATGGGGCAACTCCTGACTGCGGGCATTGACCAAAATCACTTGAAAAGGGGTGTCTTGGAAGACCCGGTTGTAGGCTTCTGGTGCAGCAAACCGAAAGCCGACAAGGCCCAGATGAACCGCTACAGAAAACCCCAGGGCCCAAATCAGACCTCGGTGCGGCGATGCCCGCAGCGCTGAAGTCCAAGACATACCGGTTGGGGCGGTCTTGTTGAAATGAGCCGTTTTGTTGGACGGGTTTTCAAGAGGCATGGTCTGAGGGGCTGTCATTCAAGTCCACCGCGATGGTCACCGGGCCCGCAGCCAGGTTGTCATCATCCTCGGCTTCGTCGGTTTCTGGTTCGACAACCTGTTGAGCATCCAAGTGGGCCAACACAGTGCCGCGCACATCCAGCGCCATCAGGTCCACATCGGCCAGCTTGACGCGCACGCGAGCACCGCGCGGCAAGTTGTGCGCACCCATGACACTGAACATCAAGGGCAAGGTGTCGGCACGCACCAGCCAGGTGCCGCCGCCCATTTCCTTGACCAGGCTGGCATCCAGCTCCTCGATGCTGTGCTGCTGCACATGGCGCAGCGTCCAGTAACGCTCCATGCTGGACTGCACGCCGTTGTAGGCGCTGTAGGCGGCATCGAAGCCACTGATGATGGAAAACAACTCGGCGTCTTTGGGCTTGAAGGGCGCGGCCAAAGCGGCCGTGGCGCCATGCTTGGCGCAAGCGATGATTTGCCACTGGTTGACCAGGTCGGTGTAGCGGCGCAGCGGCGAGGTGCTCCATGCGTAGCTGGGCACGCCAATGCCCGCGTGCGGCAGCGCCTTGGTGCCCATGCGCACTTTCACACCGGGTGCCAGACTGGCCTGGCTACGGTAAATGCCGGGCACACCCAGCTGCGCCATCCACTGGCCCCAGGTGCTGTTGGCCAAAATCATGGCCTCGGCCACCATCAAATCGAGCGGGGCACCGCGTTTTCGTGTGCCGATCAGAACCGTCTCGTTGCCCGTCGGCGGCGAGTCATTGCTCTCACGCTCCAGCTTGAAGCTGTAGTCAGGGCGGTTGAAGTTTTCAGGCTTGCCGCGCACCACTTCGCGACGCGCTTTCAGGGTTTGCGCCAAACGCCAGTAAAACGCCAGGGTGTCGCGGCTCACGGGCACATCGGCGTGGTCGCTCGGGTCTTCGCCTTCCAGCCATTCGCGGGTGATGCGCTCATCGAGCCGGTCGTGGCGCAAGTTGACCAAAATCGGCACGCGTTCGAGCCGGGTCACGCTGCTTTGCACCTCCAGGGTGTCTTCGCTGAAGGTGACGTACAGCGACACCGCAGGGCAGTCGCGTCCTTCGATCAGGGTGTAGGCCTGCACCACGCTGTCGGGCAGCATGGTGATTTTGTAGCCGGGCATGTAAACGGTGGACAGGCGGGCGCGGCCCAGCTGGTCGATGGCGCTGCCGGGGCTCAAGGCCAGGCCGGGTGCGGCGATGTGGATGCCCACCGTGACCATGCCCGTGCCCAGGCCTTGCAGCGACAGGGCATCATCGATTTCTGTGGTGTGCGAGTCATCGATGGAGAAAGCCTGCACCGAGGCCAATGGCAAGTCGTCGGTGATGGCGGGTGCCTGCAAGGGGGGAAAGCCCGTGCCCTTGGGGAACAGGTCAAACAGAAAACGCTGCCAATGGAAATCCCAGGGCGAGGCAATGGCCCCTGCTTTTTGCAACAGGTCCAAAGGCGCGGTCTGGCTGCTCTTGCTGGCCTCGACCACGGCTTTGTATTCGGGCGTGTTCTTGTCGGGGCGAAACAGGATTTTGTAGAGCTGCTCGCGGATCGGCTCGGGGCAAGTGCCCGCGATCAGATCGGCCGACCAGGCCTCAATCTGAGCCTGCACCTGTTTTTTCTTCTCAATCGCGAGCAAGGCCTGTTGCACGATCTCGGCTGGCGCTTTGCGAAAACGCCCCTTGGCACCGCCCCGGCGGAAGTAATGCGGCGCTTCGTGCAGGCGCAGCAAGGCCGCCACCTGCTCGGTGATGCTGGCGTTGTTGCTGAAATAGTCTTTGGCCAGGTCGCCAAAGCCAAACTCTTCCTCTGGGGCACACTCGTAGGCAAGCTCCAGCTCAATGGTTTGGCTCAAGGCGGTCGCGTCACTGAGCAAAACGGCCGGAGCCGGCTTCTCGAACTTGAGCAGCATGTGGGCCAACTTGACCTTGACCCTTTTACCGGAGTCGAGTTCGACCTGCGCAGAGGCCTCGGCTTCGGACATGATCCGACCGGCCATGAATTTGCCGGCATCTTCAAAAAATACGTACATGCCCTGATTTTCCCACGCCACCCGACCATTCGGCCCGCCGGGCTTCAAGCCAGCTGAAGAAATTCAAGGATTTGCGGCAAGTGGTCGTCAAAATCGCTCAGGGCATGGTCGCTGCCCTCGATCAGACGCACCTGCCCGGCCTGGTGGCGGGACAGCATTTCGCGCCAATCGAGCACCTCGTCGCCCTTGGCGATCAAGGCCAGCGTGGCTGGCCGAGTTGGCAAGGGCTGACTTTCAAGATCCATCAACTCTTGAACGTAGGCTGGCTCAAAAAAGATGCTTTGTGCCGGGTCTTGCCAAACCGGGTGCTCGCCGATGTAGCGTGCCAGATCGCGTGAGGGGTGGACGGCCGGGTTGATCAGCACCGCAGGCACACCCAAGTGTGCCGACAGCCATGCCGCATAAAAGCCGCCGAGTGAGGACCCCATGACCGCCATTTGCCCACGGGGCCAAGCGGCCATGCCTTGGATCAACAGGGCCATGGCCTGTGCGGGGGAAGCGGGCAGCTGCGGACACCACCAATTGACACAGGGGTGCCGAGCTTGCACCCGCTTGGCCATGATTTGGGCCTTGACCGACTGGGGCGACGACCTGAAGCCGTGCAGGTAGAGCAAATGGGTGGTGCTCACGGGGCCTCAGATTTCGATTTTGGAGCCCAACTCGACCACCGCGTTGGTCGGCAAGTTCAAGAACGCGGCCGCACCACTGGCGTTGTGGTGCATCTGGGCAAAAAGCTTTTCACGCCAAGGGGCCATGCCGCCATCAATGGTGGGGATCACAATGTCACGCGACAAAAAGTAACTGGTCATCATGGGATCCAGGAAATCTCCATTTTTCCCAATATTGGCCAAGGCCGAGGGCAAATCGGGGTTCTCTTTGAAGCCATAGTTCACGATCACCTGCCAACAATCATGGCCAAGGTCCGTGACTTCCAGGCGCTCCGCCATGGGCATGCGGGGGATTTCATGGTTTTGGACCGTCACAAAAAGGTTGCGCTCATGCAGCACCTTGTTGTGTTTGAGGTTGTGCAACAAAGCATTGGGAACACTGCCGATTTCCGCCGTCAAAAACACCGCCGTCCCAGACACACGGGTCGGTGGCGCCACAAAAACAGCTTCCAGGAAGTCCGTCAGCTTCAGGGCGTCCGAGCGCAAGGAATCGTTCAACAAGCGACGACCGTCGTACCAGGTCACCATGAAGGTGAAGATGACCGCACCGAGCATCAATGGGAACCAGCCGCCATCAAGCAACTTGAACATGTTCGAGGCCCAGAAGGCCAAATCGACGATCAGGAAAAAACCAGTGGCCCCAATGCACAGCGCCAAGGGCAACTTCCAGGCGTGGCGAATCACAAAGAAGGTGAGCACGGTGGTGATCAGCATGTCGGTGCACACGGCAATGCCGTAGGCGGCAGCGAGGTTGCTGGAGGATTTGAACATCACCACCGCCAGCACAATCGCGCCAAACAAACTCCAGTTGACAAAGGGCATGTAAATTTGCCCGGTGTCGGTCTCACTGGTGTGGAGCACCTGCAAACGTGGCAAATAACCCAGCTGAATCACCTGTTTGGTGACACTGAAAGCCCCGGAGATGAGCGCTTGAGAGGCGATCACTGTGGCCATGGTGGCCAAACCCACCAAGGGCAACAAGGCCCAATCGGGTGCCATCATGTAGAAAGGATTTTTGACGGCCTCGGGTTCGGACAGCAACAAGGCCCCTTGGCCAAAATAGTTGAGTGTCAGACATGGCATGACCACCGAAAACCAAGCCAGGCGAATCGGCTTCTTGCCGAAATGCCCCATGTCGGCATACAGCGCCTCGGCACCCGTCACGCACAAGACCACGGCGCCCAAAATGATGAACGTGGTGCCAGGGTTGTGCCACATGAAACCCAAGGCATAGTGCGGACTGATGGCCAAAAGAATTTCAGGGCGTTGAACAATGTGCAACAAACCCAAACAGGCAATGGCCAGGAACCAAACCAGGGTGATCGGACCAAAGAACTTGCCAATACCGGCCGTCCCGCGCTTTTGCACCCAAAACAAAACGAAAAGGATAACCAGCGTGAGCGGAATCACCGCTTTTTTGAAATTGGGAGAGATGACCTCCAGGCCCTCCACAGCCGACAAAACCGAGATGGCCGGGGTGATGACCCCATCACCATAAAAAAGACAGGTGCCAAAGATGCCCACCAGGAGGAGCACCTTGCGCAGGCGCGGCTGGTC
>JBIKHW010000183.1:0-6791 GCA_044361935.1 Limnohabitans sp.
TGGGGGTAGGCGATGTGTGGGCTAGGGCACGGGCGCAGCAGCAGAGCTTGAAGCAGGCTGGGGTTTTGGCCCATGTGTGCGGCCACAGCGCAGTCGAGTCACCTAGCGGAGAGCCTCTCCACGTCTTGGGTTCAGGCTTGTTCACGCGGTGCCGAGCCTTGCTGCAAAACCCAAGTGTTGAAGCTTTGATTGTGGTAGTGGACTCGGATGAATTTCTCAAAACCGGTTTGCCCTTAGACCGATTCGACGAGGTGCACTTGGTGGGAAAACTCACCACGGGCAATGTCACCAGGCTGTGGCGTCAGCTGATTATGGCCAAACCATCGATCAATGTGCTTTAACGCCGCAAGAGGTTTGACCTTGCCTCAGTATTAGTGACCTGCCGCCATTCCCAATCCGTACCAGACATTTTTCCAAGAAGTTCGTCAACCTGGAGAATGATGTAAATGGGAACAAGCAAATTCAGCAAAGAGAAAATCATTGGTTTACTGGGGGAGACCGAAGCCCACATGCCGATCAAGGTGATTGGGCGCAAGCACGGCTTCAATGATGCGTCCTTTTAAAAGTGACGCTCGAAGTATGGGGCAAGGATGTCAGCAAGGCGACACGCCTACACGAGTTGGAACTGGAGAACGGCAAGCTCAAGCGCCTACTGGCCAACGCACACATGGACATTCACGCCCTCAAGAGCGTCTTTGGCACTTTTGACCTTTTACACAAAATTTAAGACATCCGCCAAGGTGGAGCCCGTGCGAGCAGACCTGCTACGCAGACGAATTGGTGGCCCCATAAAAAACCCTCAAATTTTCAAAAGCGCAAGGATAAAGCTCAAGCAAGCAACCGGCTGGAGCACCGAGGTGTCGAGCGTGAGCTGGGGCTTCAGTGGCACTTCATATGGCGCGCTGATACCAGTGAACCATGGCAAATCACCCCGGCGTGCGCGTTGGTAGAGGCCCTTGGGGTCGCGTGATTCACACACTTCCAGGGGCGTGGCTACGTGCACTTCAAGCATGGCCGCATTACCAATAATTTCTCTGGCCCGGGCGCGGTCAGCCGCCATGGGGGATAACATCGCGGCAATGGCAATGACCCCCGCACGGTTAAGAAGTGACGCGACCTCGGCTGTTCGGCGGATGTTTTCGCTGCGGTCTGCGGCAGAAAACCCCAGATCATTGCACAGCCCGGTGCGCAATTCATCCCCATCGAGCACGACGCAGGCAAGCCCCCGCGATTCCAACGCCTGCGCTACGGTGCGTGCCAAGGTGGATTTGCCCGCGCCGGACAAGCCTGTTAGCCAAAGTGTGGATGTCATGGGACTTGCTTACTAAAAGGGATCACGGGGTGTTGCCGCCAAACCAGTATTGACCACCTGTACCAATTGAATTTTGACCAAGGGCTTAAGCCAGCTTTTTTTCCTAGTGGCTGTGCATCACTATAAGTTCAACTGTCGTACTGCATCGCCTTTCGCTCCGTTTTTCTTGCCTGCTCCTTGGCTTTAATTCGGACTCTGGCCTTATTCGAGCTATGCATGAACCGTTAAGACTCATTGCCCGTTTCTACAATGTGGCAATGGTGCGTCAACTGGTCCAGCAGCGCCGTCGTCATCTTGGCATCCCCAAACATGCTCGACCATTCGGCAAACCTCAGGTTCGTCGTGATCAGAACAATCAATTGGCAAGTGGTCCACGCCATCATTGCGGGTCATCTGGACGACTTCAAGGACTTCGCGCGTGCAGGGAGCCTGTGGCAGGCCGGGTCATTGCGCCAAGGCGAAACCTGAGCAACACCTTAGCCCATCACCAGCACCACTCACACAGGGTGCACCTGCAGCAACCACAACAGCGCACTGAGCGTGAAAAACGACATCACCGTGGTCACCAACAAAGCCGCAGCGCTCACCGTGCCGTGGCCGTGGCGTTGGTTCAAGATGGTGAAGATGCCCAGCATGGGCATGGCCCCGGTGAGCAAGGCGGCGGCCCGCAAAGCCGGGTCTTGTATGGGCACCAGCCACACCAGCACAGCCCACATGGCCAGCGGATGCAGCACCAGTTTGCCCAGCGCAATGGGCAGCACCGTGCCCTGCAAGCCCCGCGCCTGCAAGCCCACCAAGGAGCCGCCAATCACAAACAGCGACAACACCGCACTGGACTGGGCAAATAAATCGATGGTGCGACCCACAGGCGCAGGCATCTGCAAGCCCGACAAAGAAAACAGGAAGCCCAGCACCACGCCCCAAATCATGGGGTTGCGCATCACGTTTTTGCCGGTCTGCAGCAACACGCTTTTCCACTGCCCGGGCCGACCTTGTGCATCGGCAATGGCCAACAGCAAGGGCAACAACAAGAAGTTTTCGACCACCATGTTCAGGGCCAACGCCACCCCAGCCACCGGGCCAAACGACAACAAAATGATGGGGTAACCCACAAAGCCGCTGTTCGGGCAAGACATGCCCATGGCCATCATGCTGCTGTAACTCAGGCTCTGGCCTAACACCTTGCGCGCCCACCACAGGCCCAGCCCCATCACCAGCAAAGAGCCCAGGGCATAAGCGAGCAAATAATTCAGGTTCAGGATCTCGGTCACGCTGCGCTGCGACAGCGCGTTGAACAGCAGCGCAGGCAAAGCCAGCTGCAGCGTGAAACGCCCAAACACCTGCATCTCGGTCTTGGCAAACAAGCCCATGCGGGTACACACATAGCCCAGGGCAATGGTCAGGTAAATGGGGACAGTGATGCCCAGAATGTTCAAGGTCGTGGTCATGGCTGGCAATCACTGGCCCGTTGGCACAGCTTGATAAAAATCCCCACAGTTGCCGTTTCAGTGGTTCACCCTCCCCTAGCGTGAACCGAATCGGCCTCTTACAAAGACCGGCCAACTGAACATGACAAAAGGGCTCAATTATGGCCGCTGGTCGGCCGCAACCCGCCCGGGCAGAGGGACTAAAGCGTGTCCATCTGCACCGTGAGCAAATTCGCCCAATCGGTGGTGTAGGCCGGGGTCTTGAAATTCTGCTTCATGTGCCAGATTTGCACGGCCTGCCCCAGGCCTGCGCTGCCCAGCTTCAGGCTGCCACGGCCATAGCGCTGGTTGATCTGGTCCATCACCTGCATCAGCCGTGTCCGGTTGGCGGGCTGCGTATCCCCCGCTTGCCGCGACAAATCCAGCGTGAGTTGCTGGCGCTTGGCAGGTTGCAGACCCATCAGCATCACGCCCGCTTTGGCATACACATAACCCGGCTGGTAAATGCTGTCCAGCAAAGCCAAGGCCGCTTGCGTCAGGTGCACGCTGTCGCTGGTGGGCACGGGCAGCGGCAGGCAGGCGCTGCGGCTGTACTGAGCGTCTTGCTTCCTGAACGGGCTGGTGCGGATGAACACCAACACCTGCGCCGCATGGCCTTTTTGCTTGCGCAGTTTTTCTGCAGCGCGGCACGCAAATTCGGTCACCGCCTGCTGCAAATCAAACAGCTCAGTCACCGGGTGGCCAAAGCTGCGGGTACAGGCGATTTGCTGCTTGGGCACCGGCTCATCCTCGAACACAAAACACGGCGTGCCCTGCAACTCGCGCACAGTTTTTTCCAGCACGACCGAACTCATGGCCCGCGCTGCGGCCGGGCTCATACACGCCAAGTCTTGCGCTGTGGAAATGCCTTGCGCACGCAGTTTGGCCGCAATGCGCGGGCCCACGCCCCACACCTCGCCCACTTCGGTGGCCTGCAGCAGGGCCTGCAGTTCTTCGGGTGAACACGCGCCCAGGTGGCAGATTTGGGCGTGTTGGGCCGGGTAGCTGCCGGGTTTGCGTTCGGCGCTTTTGGCGATGGCGTTGGCCAGTTTGGCCAGGGTTTTGGTGGGGCCGATGCCGATGCAGGTCGGGATGCCGATCCATTGGTGGATGCGTTTGCGGATGGTGCGGGCGCGGCGCACCAGGTCCCCACGGATGCCGCTCAGGTCGACAAAGCTTTCGTCGATGGAGTAAATCTCTTGCGTGTGGCCCAGGCCTGCGGCCAGGCTCATCATGCGGTCGCTCATGTCGCCATAGAGGGCGAAGTTGGCAGACAGGGCGATCAGGCCAGCGTCGCGCTCGCGCAGCTGGAAGTAAGGCGCACCCATCTTGATGCCCAGGGCCTTGGCCTCGTCACTGCGGGCAATGGCGCAGCCGTCGTTGTTGGACAGCACAACCACCGGCCGGCCTTGCAGCCAGGGCTGGAAGACGCGTTCGCAGGAGACGTAGAAGTTGTTGCCGTCGATGAGGGCGAGCATGGGGAGGCTGGATACTGTATGGATGAACAGTATAACGAGGCCTTGGACGGAGGGGGATCAGGTGATCAGCAGCGCGACTGTGATCCCAGCCGCAATCAATTCGAGCACCAGATACCCAGCGCTCCAGTGTCCGGCTTTGGCGTCTTGGATGAGTTTGCGGATGAAGGGCATGTTGAAAAAAGGAGCCCCCGGCACGACGCTACCGTACCTCGCCCCGCCACCAACTTCCCCGCACCATCTTCCAAACCGCCCGCCCGAGGTACGTCATCCCAAGCGCGCCCATCGACAGCATCAAACACCACACTGCCCAAAGCACCGCGCCCACTACCAACACTTCGGTGCCGCACGCTGCACCCACTCAGAAAGAATCATGGACAAACAAAACAATACTGAAACTTGTATAATTCAACCATGAAATTTGTGCAGTTTTGTGGCAACTCACTGGACGAGCTCAGAGCCTTTCCGGTCTCCGCTATGCGAGAGGCTGGATACCAACTTGATCGGGTCCAGCAAGGTCTGCAACCAGATGACTTCAAGCCTATGCCCAGTGTCAGCAGCGCAGTGCCTGAAATACGGCTTTGGGATGAGGCCGGCACGTTCAGGGTGATTTATGTCGCCAAGTTCGAAAATGCGGTGTACGTGCTGCACTGCTTTCAAAAGAAGACGCAAAAGACAGCAAAGAAAGACATGGACCTTGCTGCAAAACGGTACAAAGACTTGATCAAGGAGATCGCATCATGAAGAACCCAACATTCACCAGTATTTGGGATGCCATCGAAGACACCCCACAAGCTGCTGCCAGCATGAGAGCACGATCGACTTTGCTGATGGAGCTGGCCAACGTCATCCAACAGCGTGGCATGACCCAAGCCGAAGCGGCACAGTTGTTCGGGGTAACTCAGCCTCGTGTGTCTGATTTAATGCGCGGCAAGATCAACCTATTTTCTTTGGACATGCTGATGAACATGGCCTCGACTGCTGGAATGTCTCCAGTGGTCAAGCTGTCTAAGCCGAAGTTTTTGCCGGCAAAACGCACTGCCAAAACAAGGGTTGCTTTGAACGTGTAAAGCGCCGTAAATCGACGCGTTGGTTGGGTGCTTGGTCAGCGGTTCAAACCACCACCCCTTGCGCCACCAACTTCACGCGCAAGGCCTTGCACACTCGAGCCACGGTGTCAAAAGGAGGGCTGGCGTCAGGAAGAAGCGCCTTGTGCAAAGCCTCGCGATCGATACCAGCGTCTTGTGCGAGCACTCCAGCCAAAGCATCCCCCCAATCCCCTTCAGCCACAGGTCATTGCCCCGCATCAAAGGGCACCCTTTTGGCCCCATGTGCTTGAATCGGTTTTTTGTTTTCAACCTCTTCAAAGTCACATGATCAACGCCCCCACCCAGCAAGCGCTTTTGGCCATCATGGTTCACGCCGCCATGGCCGATGGTGAAAAGTCCCAAGCCGAGCGCGACTTTGTGCGCGACCTGTCTTTGCAGCTCGACGAGCAAGGCGGCGCCAAGCAACTGGCGCAGGCCGTGCAGGCTGCGCTTTTGGGGCGTTTGTCGGCGCAGCAAGCGGCCGCGCAACTGCAAGACCCGATGCACCGCCAACTGGCCTATGAGTGGGCCACCGCCGTGTGCCATGCCGATGGCCTGTGCAGCCCGGCCGAAGCCGCGTTTTTGCAGCAGCTCAAAACCCATCTGCAGCTGGGCGGCGCCGAGCCCGAAGCCACGAGCCACACCCAGGCCTTGGCCCAAGCCGCTTATGCCGAAGAGGCCGCCGCACCGCTGCACGCGCCAGCCGCGGTGGCCGCCTTGCCCACCGCCATGGCCGCCCTGCCCAGTGCACCTGCCGCAACCCCTGCGCCTGCTGTAGACAACGCCGCCATCGACCGCTCCATCCTCAACTACGCCATCTTGAACGGCGCACTGGAGTTGCTGCCCCAGTCTTGGGCGTCCATGGCCATCATTCCGCTGCAAATCAAAATGGTTTACCGCGTGGGCCAGGCCCATGGCGTGTCGCTCGACCAAGGTCACATCAAGGAGTTCATTGCCGCTGCGGGCGTGGGCCTGACCTCGCAATACATCGAAGAGTTTGGCCGCAAGCTGCTGGGCGGTTTGCTGGGCAAAGCGGGGGGCAAGCTGCTTGGCGGCCTCGGTAGCCAGGCCACGGGCATGGCGTTCTCATTTGCCAGCACCTACGCGCTCGGCCATTTGGCCAAACGCTATTACGCAGGCGGTCGCGTCATGTCCACAGACTTGCTGCGCCAAACCTACCAAGGCCTTTTGAGCAGCGGCAAAACCCTGCAACAGCAGCACTTGGGTGACATCCAAGCCCGGGCGTCCACCCTGGACGCGGGTGAGGTGATGCGCATGGTCCGGGGCTGAGTGGCGGCGGCGCCATCATGAAAAGGCGATTAAGTGACCGCTGGTGTGCGCCAACGGACCGAGGCGCACGCCCAACTTTGCTGTAATGGCACCACACGCCAACCGAAAGGCTCCCATGCGCTGGCTTTTTGCCATCTTGTCTCCCCTCTTATTTCCCGTC